>JACIXC010000006.1 GCA_014360655.1 Actinomycetota bacterium
CGGCCTTGGTCGGGTGGAAATATGGAGGCCGCTTGCGATGTCCCTCGCCCGACCCCCGGACCCGGCCTTGGTGGGTGGTTCAGTAAAGGCTCGCTGCGACCGACCCGGTCGTTCCCGGCCTTGGTCGGGTGGAAATATGGAGGCCGCTTGCGATGTCCCTCGCCCGACCCCCGGACCCGGCCTTGGTGGGTGATTCAGTAAAGGCTCGCTGCGACCGACCCGGTCGTTCCCCCGGGAAGGTTGGGTGGAAATACGTCCTCCTTCCGACGGCCGGGCCGGGGCTCGTGCTCGCTCCGCGACGCGCGGCCTCGCGATGGTTTCTCCTTTTAATGCAGGTGCTCAATCCATGCAAGGGTTTACCATATACCTTCCTGGTCCGGAGGCCGCTTGCGATGTCCCTCGCCCGACCCCCGGACCCGGCCTTGGTGGGTGGTTCAGTAAAGGCTCGCTGCGACCGACCCGGTCGTTCCCGGCCTTGGTGGTTGCGTGTAAGGAGGCCGGGCCGCCGGCTCGGGGTAACGGTTCATGCGGTATCGACCTCCTGGATGTTCTATAATTACGGGGAGGATGGTCGCGGGAAGGGAAGAAGATAAGACGTGAGGAACGAGGTGGGTTGAATGGGATTTTTTGACAAGTTGAAGGAACAGGCATCCAGTATCGGTGCCCAGCTGGACCAGGCACTTGACGGCACCAAGCAGAAATCACAGCTGAACTCCATGCGCAAGCAGAGGGAGGGGATGGTGGCGCAACTGGGGGAGGCCCTCCTGAACCAGTTCAGGGAGGGGCAGGTCAACGCGGAGGCGCTGCGTTCCCAGGTGGAACAGGTGTTCGACCTGGAACGCGAGATGATAGAGCTGGAGAGGCAGATAGAGGCCCAGAAGCAGGCGGCAGCCCAGGCGCAGGCGGCCGCCCAGGCCCAGCCGCAGGCCGGGGCACCGGCTCCCGCGGCGACGGCCGCTCCGCCCCCGCCCCCGCCGACGGCCGCTCCGCCCCCGCCCCCGCCGTCTCCCGCGGCGGCGTCCACGGCCTGTCCGTCCTGCGGGAGCGAGATCCCGGAAGGATCGGCCTTCTGTCCCAACTGCGGGAACAGGATAGCCTGAGGGATAGCGGAAGAAGCGAGGAAACCGCTTACCCGCGAGAAGCGTCTCAAGGTGGGAAGGGCAGGAAGCGCCGGAGGTACTGGCAGGTCCCCTCCCCGAAGGTGCGAAGGTTGAGCCGGGGGAGGACACGGGCGATGGGACGCTGGCGAGAGGAGGTATCGGTTGCGCTGTCCCAACTGCGGTTACGATAACCCCGAGGGTCGCCGCTACTGCGAGGAGTGCGGCGAGAAGATAGCGCGCCTGGAGGCGGAGAAGGCGCGGGCGCGCCGCAAGGCCCTGCGCGAGGCCGCGCGCCTGCGTCTGGAGCTGGAAAAAGAGGGACTGAGCCGGGAGGAGGTGGAACGGCGCCTGCGCAGGGCGAGGCGCCGCACCACCCCCATGATGGGCGTTCTCCTCCTGCTGGGACTGGTGGTCCTGGCGGTGGTGCTGATCGTTGTCCTCTCCGGCGGCGAAAGCGAGCCCGAGAAGGCGGTCAAGGCCTTTTACCAGTCCATAAAGGACAAGGACGTCCTCACCTACCTCAAGCATACCGAGCCTGACGTGTTCAAGATGGCCAGGAGCGGCGAGTACCAGCCGGATCCGTACACGGAAGGGATAGACTACGACTACTACGTGCTGGAGGACCTGCGCACCCGGCTGGTGAGGGAGGAGGGGGAGTACGCCGAGGTCGAGGTCACGGGCGGTTTTTTCGAGGGCTTTTACGACAACGGCGTCAACAGCGGAGGCGTGGATTTCGGGCAACACCCCCGCCTGGTGAAGCTGGTGAAGGTGGAGGGAACCTGGATCGTGCAGGAATACGCCACCGCCAAGCTTCCCTATCCCGTGGAGGAACTGGGCCCCGCCGGGCCGGAATTCCCCGAGGCGGAGGAGGGGGAGGGCGGCTGACATCCAGGCTCCCTTACCCTATACTGGTGAGGATTGCGCTGTAGCGGTGGGGACGCCGCGGGCGTCGGCGCGCCGGTGGCGGGAAGCGCGCCTGCTCGTCCCGCCGCGGGATGGCCCGTGGGCTTGCCGCGGCCGAGCGGTACGGGCGGGACGGACGCCGGCATCGGGAGCGCCGGCGACGTCGGCGCCGTGGAACCGGCCCGGGAGGTAGCTCTTGAGACGCGAGGGTTTACTTGAGCGGAAGGCCGCCGTACGGCGGCGAAAGGCGGGGTGGCGAAAGATCGCCGTATACCTGGCCGCCGCCGTTCTGTTGCTGCTCGCCGCGGGATGCGGGTGGCAGAGCGGGGCCTCTTTCCTGGACGAGTTCGACCCCCAGGACACGAGCCCGGTGGCTGCCGTGAAGAAATGGTTCAGGT
Organism: Actinomycetota bacterium; assembly: GCA_014360655.1. Classification (NCBI taxonomy): domain Bacteria; kingdom Bacillati; phylum Actinomycetota; species Actinomycetota bacterium. Next base: position 2,402 of record JACIXC010000006.1, read on the forward strand.
CCATGGAGTGGAGGGAGAACGAGGACGGCGTCCGCAACCCCGACAACGGGCGCGATTTCGCGCTCTTCCTGCAGGTGGTTAACCCGGATACGCTCCTGGACAGCAACGGCCAGTTCATCGGGCTCGAGCAGTTGAAGTCCCTGGAGGAAAGGTGGAACTCCAAGGACTGGGAGGTGGAGTTCAAGGAGGTCCGGCTGGAGGAAGGGAGCGTGAGCGGGGACGAGGCGGTGGTCAAGATCGTCGGCGGAGGCATCCGTTACATCGGCAAGGACATGTTCGGTACCGTCGAGTACAAGATGGACAGCTTCGGCGACAAGGAGGGCGAGGTCCGCCTGCGCTGGTACGAGGACCCTGCCAACGATCCCCTCCTCCACGTGGAGGGCTTTCAGGACATCGCCGGCAAGGGGCGCTGGGTGGTCCTGGGGGGGCTCGACCTCTCGGAGAAGGAAAGCTGGGGGGTGGCGCCCTGAGGGCCCCGGGAGGCGTCCGCTGCTCGGGCACGGAGAGGTAATGCCCCGGCTTTAAGCCCCGGTTCCCGGGGACCGCATGTCTGCTGTTCCAGCCGCACCCCTTCAGCGAGAACGATGAGAACGATAAGATATATGTTCTAAACGGGAACCACGAATGCGCAACACGTGGACTAATCCAGCCACACCACTTCCGCGTCCAAGCGTCCGCCGTCGACGACGATGACGGCGTAGGAAAGGCGCTTGGAGAAACGCCGGTCGTTGGGGGTCCCCGGGTTCACCAGGAGCACCCCCCTTCTCTCCTCCACCAGCGCCGCGTGGGTGTGCCCGAAGACCACCACGTCCACCCCGGAGAAGCGGGAAAGCACCCTCCGCTCTATTCCCAACGGGGGACCCCATCCGTGGGTCAACCCGATGAGCTTCCCCTCCACCTCCACCACCCTCTGCTCGGGGAGTACGGCCTTCACGGCCGGGTAGTCCATGTTGCCCGCCACCGCGACCACCGGCGCCAGCCCGCGCAACTCCTCCAGCACGGGAAGGTCTACCAGGTCCCCGGCGTGCAGGACGAGGTCCGCTCCCCGCATGGCATCCAGCAGCGCCGGGGGCAGCTCGCTTCCCACCTTCGGGATATGGGTGTCGGAAACGACAACCACCCTTTGCATTTCCCGTACCGCCTCCTTTCGCGTGCTCCTCCCGTCGTGCAAACTACGCCATGCCTTTGCGCCGTCGCCCTCCGCCGACCACGCTCCCACTTATCGTTGGCCGCCTCCCCTCCTCCCGGGAAGCGGGGCCCGCGCCGCGCCCTTCACGCCTTGCTTGCTTTCGACCCCGCCTTAAATATTATAATCTTGCCGCGGGCCTGGACCCGCTCGTTTCCGCGGACCGAGGGAGAAAAGGATGATCCACAAGAGGAAGAAGGAACTGCGCAAAAAGGTCCAGGAACTGCGTGACGCCCTGCCGCTCGAAAAGAGGGAGGAGCTCTCCGCGCGCATCGCCGAGAACCTTTGGTCGGTGCCGGAATTCGCCGCGGCGGAGACGGTGCTCTTCTTCATCTCCTTCCGCAGCGAGGTGAACACCCTGCCCATGATCGAGCGCGCCCTGGCGGAGGGCAAGCGTGTCTGCGTGCCCTGCACCGACATGAACGACAAGTCCATGACGGCCTCCCGGCTGCGCGACATCTCGCGGGACCTCCAGTTGGGAAATTATGACATCCTGGAGCCACGGCCGGAATGCCTTGACCCCGTGCCCGCGGACGAGATCGACGTCGTGCTCATGCCCGGGGTGGCCTTTGACCTCACGGGAGGGAGGCTGGGGTACGGGGGCGGCTATTATGATCGATTCCTGGAGAAATGCAACCCTCGCTGCCTGCTGGTGGCCCTTGCCTTCGAGCTGCAGGTAGTGGAGCACGTGCCCTGCGCGGACCACGATCACCACATCCACAAGATCGTCACCGAGAGCCGGGTGATCGACTGCCCGGCGTCATGCGCCCTGCACTGAGGAGCCGGCCCCGACGCGGCCTTCGTGACGCCCGGATGGAAGGATTTCCCCGCGTTGTTTTCCCGCTTTACCCCGTGAGGTATAATCAACCAGGACTTTCATCGAAGCATCCTGAAAGCAGGGGTGATAAAGGGTTGGAGGAGAGTCATGCCCGGCAGGCAGGGGCGCCCGGGAAGGCGGCTGGGCCGCAGGGAGATCCTCATCTTCCTGGCCGTGCTGGGCCCCGGCATCATCGTCAACATGGTGGACACCGATGCCGGGGGCATCGCCACCTACTCCGTTTCCGGCGCCCGCTACGGGTATAACCTCCTCTGGGTCCTCACCGTAACCGCGGTATTCCTCGCCCTCATCCAGGAGATGATCGTACGCCTGGGCACCGTGACCGGCAAGGGGCTGGCCGCCTTGCTCAGGGAACGTTTTTCCCTGCGCATCACGGCCTTACTCATGCTGGCCCTGCTTTTCACCAACTTCGCCAACACCGTTTCCAACTTCGCCGGACTGGCAGCCAGCCTGCAGCTCTTCCACCTTCCGCCCCTCATCGCCATACCCCCCCTTGCCTTTGCCGTGTGGTGGCTGGTGGTCAAGGGGACCTACAAGAGGGTGGAAAAGGTCTTCCTGGTGGTCAGCCTGGTGTACATCGCCTATTTCATCTCCGCCCTCATGGCCAGGCCGGACTGGTCGGAAGTGGGGCGATCCCTGGTGGTGCCCCGTTTCAGCATGGAAACCTCATACCTTGTGCTCGCGGTGACCAACATCGGGACCACCATCGCCCCGTGGATGCTCTTCTACCAGCAGTCGTCCATCGTGGACAAGGGGCTGGACGCCGAAAAGATGGCCTACGAGCGGGCCGACACCCTGGTGGGCGTGTTCTTCGCGGTGGTGGTGGGGATGTTCATCATCATCTGTTGCGCGGCGGCGTTCTACTACAAGCCCGGGATCGGGGCGTTCAGCATCACCTCGGCCGAGGAAGCAGCAGCCGGACTGGCGCCGGTGGCGGGAAAATACGCCTCCTACCTGTTCGGTTTCGGCCTCTTCGCCGCCTCCCTTTTCGCCGCGTCCATACTGCCGCTGACCACCGCATACACGGTTTGCGAGGCGTTCGGGTGGGAAGCCACCCTGGACCGCCCCTACCGCGAGGCGTCACAGTTCTACCTCACCTACACCCTGTTTATTGCCGGCAGCGCCCTGCTGGTGATGATCCCCCGCATCAACCTGGTGCTCATCATGGTCGCCTCGCAGACCCTGAACGGGGTGCTCCTTCCCGTGATAGTCACTTTCATGATGATCATGGCCAACGATCGCGAGCTTATGGGAGAATATGCCAACAGCTCGCGTTTTAACGCGGTCATGTGGTTGGTGCTCGCCGTTCTCTATGCCATTAACCTGGCCATGATCGTTTCCACCTTTCTTCCGTCCGGCTGAGGGAGGTGAAGGAAACGGCCGCGTTGCGCTGGAAACCTTCACCGAGGAGTTCTTCCTTCTCGAGGAGGGGGTGATGGCTTGAAGGAAGACGACCACTTCATGCTGGCGTCCCTGCTCAAGCGCGAGGTGAGGGACGCGGAGGACCGCGAGGTGGGACACCTGGAGGACCTGGCCTTCGACATGGGCGCCAGCCCGCCGGTGGCCACGGGTATCGCCGTGCACCTCGCGTGGACCGACCGTATCGGGAACCTAGTGCTCCCCCGCCCGGTGGAGGACATCGTGCTTCTCCTTCCCTGGGAAGAGCTGGAATCCATCGATGACGAGGCCTTCCGCCTGCGTCACGCCCACCCCGACTTCGAGGTGGTTTCCAGCGAGGGGAGACTGCTGCTGCGGCGGGACGTCCTGAACAAGCAGATCGTGGACGAGGAGGGCAACCGCCTGCAACGCGTGGACGCGGTGATCCTGAAGAGGGAGGGTATCCTGCTCTTCCTTGAGGGGCTCCAGGTGGGGATGGAATGGTTTCCGGCCGGGAAAAGGCTGCAGAAGCTGGTCGGCAAGCTGCGCCGCCGTTACAACCGCGCGGGAGAGGTGAACGTGATACCCTACGAGGCCATCCTCAGCGTGGACGAGGAGGCCGTGGTCATAAGGGTTTAGCGTTCAAGCCCCGTCGCGGTTGCCCGCGGATGTAACGCCTCCGGGTAGCGGCGGGAGGACCCGCGGCCGGTTGCGGCGCATCGCGTGCGCGGCATGGCCGCATTGATGCGGCTTGTCCGGCTGTGATAGATTACCCTTGGGCGTTCGCTCCCGTGAAACGGCGCGCAAGGGAGGGAAGCGCGGGAGCAGGGAGATACGGGACGGCGCAATCAGGTTTGCTTGCAAAAACCGCCGGAAAGACATGGGGGAGGGGGATGCGGTGATGGTTCGTCTTCTCAAGAAACGCGGCATGCTTACTTCCTGTGGCAAATCGTTCTCCCTGGCTCTCGTCATTTTTCTCACCTTCGCCTTGCTCGCGCCCTTCGCGGTAGCGAACGCCGGGGTCGTGGCGGCATCCAACCACCGCCCGGTGGCCCGCATATCGGCACCCGCGGAGGCGCTGCAGGGGGAACGGGTGGAGCTGGACGGCACCGCGAGCTCGGACGCGGACGGCGACGCCCTTACCTACCGGTGGTCGCTTGCGGGCAGGCCGGCGGGCAGCGCTGCGGTGATGGAGGAGGCCTCCTCGCCGAAACCCTGGTTCGTCGCCGACGCGGAGGGGCGCTACCTCGTGACCCTGGTGGTGAGCGACGGGAAGCGTGCAAGCCGGCCGGCGACGGCGGAGATCGAGGTTTTATTCGGCCGCCTGTCAAACCCCGTATCGGATGACGACTACCGCCCGCTGGCGCGTTACGGAAGATCGTACCTGGCGCAGAACGGTGCGGGAAAGAAACTTCTCTACCTGGAGGGAAACGCGCGCGAGAGGGGTTACGCCACCGGTTTCCTGTGTCCCCGCTCCGTGCACCGCATGACCCACGATTTCGTCACCAACATCGTGGGGGAGATGCTGCCGACGGTGGGCATCGATCTCGATCCGAAGGTGCTCGGAGAGTTGCTGAGGCTGCTGTGGCCCCTTCTACAGGTGGTGGCGACGGCCAACATGGACGCCGTTCCCGCGGAGTTCCTGGAGGAGATGCGGGGCATCTCGGAAGGTTGCCGGAGAAAAGGATATGATGTCACCTTCCTCGACGTCCTCACCCTCAACCTTGGATTCGACGTGCTGGAGAGCATCTTCGTGTCTTTCGCCGCCCTCTTCTGCAATGAGTTCGCGGTGGCGGGAGGGGCTACGCGCGGTGGGCGGCTGTATCACGGCAGGGATTTCATGTTTCCCACCGGAGGGGGCGTTTTCTCCGACGAGGCCTTGCTCATAGTGCAGAAGCCGGACAGCGGTTATCCTTTCATCGCCTCCGCCGCTCCCGGCTTCGTGGGAGTGCCCACCGCCCTGAACTCCCGGGGGGTGAGCTGCGGCATGGACATGGTGGCCTCCGTCCTCGCGCGGCCCATCATAACCGGGGAGGGTTCCCTGCTCCTCTGCCGCAAGGCGGTGCAGTACGGGGAATCCCTCGAGGAGGCGACGTCGCTGATCAGGGACTCCGACCGGGCGGTGCCCTGGCTGTACATGATCGCCGACGGGAAGCAGGGCGAGGCCGTGGTGCTCGAGACCACGGCCGCGAGCCTCCTCCCCCCGGCGGAGCGGAGCAAAGCGTTTCTGAGTCGCCTCGTCGCGGGCATCCTGCGGGTCCTCTTTCCCTGGCTCGAGGCGAACGGCGCGGGGGCCGGCGCCTCCTCCGGCCGCTCGTGGGAGGCGGCGGTCCCGAACGGCGGTGATGTGCGGGCCCTCCTGGACGGCAAGAACGAGGTCCGTGACCAGCGGGGGGTCATGGTCAGGGGGATGGAATACGTGGATCCTTCGTGGCTGGCCGACTTCATCTCTTACATGGAAAGATTTGGCAACACCGCGATGGGAAAGATCCTTCCCCTGCAGGATGAGAGATACCCGGACCTGGTGGCCATGACCAACCATTACGTCCTCCCCTGGAAGGCCGTCACCTATCCCTCCACGGGTTCGAAGAAGGATGATTCCCTGTGGAGATACGAGACCATGCTCGCCCTGCTGCTGCAGGCCCACGGGAAGATCGACCGTACGAGGGCCATGTGGATCATCGATTTCCTCAACCCCGCCCGCTGCGACTATTACGGGACCGATACCTCGCAGGCCGTCAGGGGGCACCACGTGCTCATGGACAATACGGGCAGGGAGATGTGGTCGCTGCACGGTTACTACGACGAGGCCTGGGCCCACGCGGACCTGGACGATTTTATCAGGTGAGCGCGCAAAGAGCCGGGCCAGCGCGGCCGGAACGCGCCCCGGTCACGCGGAAAGAGAGGAGGGCCGCCTCGCGCGGCCCTCTCATCGTCAAGTCCGTGAGGTGTTCGGACTCCGGTAGCGGGTAACCGGGAAGGAGATCCCCCGGCTCCTCCGCGTCTCGTTCTCAGTGGTCCCTCTCGTCTCCCACCAGCGGGATGAAGCGGTCCTTGAGCTTCTCCACCACCGCCGGCATGGTGGTGTACTCCATCTCGTCCAGGGGCAGGCGGTGCGGCTCGAAGGGACCGTGGCGGCGCAGGTAATCGGCGATGTCCAGGGCCTGGCGCCGCGCGTTGTCGTAGCTGGGGTCGGCGAACATGTCCCGCGGGCCCACCAGCCTGCCGTCCTTGAGCTGGAAGCCCAGGGCCACCACCCGCGGAGGCCCGTCGAAACGCGTGGGGGTGTCCCACTGCGAGCCCACCGGCATGAAGGGACCGTGGTGGCTGCCGCGCATCCAGCCGGCGACCGTGTAGGGGAAGGCGAAGGGCTCCAGCACCTCGCCCACCGCGGGGAGCCCGCTCTGGCAACGCACCGCCATAACCGGGTCGTCCTTGCCCACGTAGCGCCCCGCCATGAGGAAGAGGCGCTGCGTGGAGGTGACCGCGACCGGCTCGTCGTCGCCCTTGCGGAAGACGTGCTTTATCACGTAGCGCGAGGGTGCGCCGATGAAAACGAGCATGTCGTAGAGTTCCTCGGGACAGCTGAAGACGATCTTCTTCTCCTCGATGAGGTCGTGCACCTCGAAGCGGAATCCGTCGTGCATGGAAGGGTCGATGACCAGCCCGGCGGTGTTGAAGGGGTCGGCGAACATCTTGTAGAGGGGGAAGTTCCAGGAGCCGGGCTCCGTCTTGTCCGCCAGGAAGCAGATGACCGGCTCCGACTTGCGCTCCTCGAACTCCATCTCCGCAAAACCGGGGCCCATGCCGCGCAGGTTGCCCGAGAAGGCGTCGGTGAGAAGGTCCTGGCCCGCGCCGTACTGGCCCAGCTCCTTGGCGATCTCGGTGATGGCCTCGAAGGTGTTCCAGGCGAAGCGGTGGATCTCCTCGTTGTCGGGCCCCTTGTCGTGGGTCATGATGAGGGCTATGTCGTCGCCGCACTTGGCCTGGCAGTAGTCGATGAGCAGCCCCTTCTCCTTGGCCTCCGCCAGTGCTTCCCTCGCCTTGCTGAGCATGGCCGGATGGACGTCGGAGTGACCGACGTATCCTCCCACGTCCGCCTTGATTATGCTCAAAGTCACCTTCATGCCGATACCTCCTTCTTAACTCCTGTAACCATCTTCTTGTCTCCCCTTATCTCTCTCGCCTCTCTTCTCGGATCTCCGACCACGCGGACGCGGAGAGCTGTTCCGCGGAAGTCCCTCCGCCCGCCGGCTTCCCTTGTCGATATTACAGGCCGGCTTCCCGTCCGCGCAACCGCATGCGGACACACGTCAACTGGCGGCCGACAAACATTATCAGTAATATCGTTGTCGGTGACAACAACCGGCGACACCGCCGGCGGACGTGCAGCATCGGCGCCCGGGACCGGCGCGGTGTCCTCGGTTACCGCCACCCACCCATCTACTATTAATACCCTGCCAGGGGGGAGGTGAAACTTGCAGGTCGAGCGGGGCAGCGTGCGATGGCACCGGCTGGATGCGGCCGAGGCGGCAGAGCTCCTGGGCAGCGATCCCGTGCGGGGTATCGGCGAGGCAGAGGCGGAAGCGAGGTTGCGCCGGTACGGTCACAACAGGTTCCGCGAGGAGAGGCCCGCCCGTCCCCTCGTCCTGCTGCTGAGGCAGTTCCAGGACTTCATGATCTACGTCCTCATCGCGGCCGCGGCCGTCTCCGGGTTCCTCCTGGGGGAGCTGCTCGATGCCGCGGTGATCATGTTCATAGTGGCGGCCAACGCCGTGCTGGGTTTCGTGCAGGAGTACCGGGCGGAGAAGGCCCTGGAGAGCCTGCGGCGGCTGAGCGCCCCCACCGCCAGGGTGGTCCGCGGTGGGAGGGAGAGGGTGATACCGGCACGCGACCTCGTGCCCGGGGACCTCGTTCTCCTGGAGGCCGGCGACCGCGTGGCGGCGGACGCGCGGGTCCTGGAAGCCCACGGCCTGCAGGTCGACGAGGCGTCCCTGACGGGGGAATCCACGGGCATGGACAAGAACGCCGCGGCGCTTCCCGGCGAGGATATACCGATCGGGGACCGCAATAACATGGTCTTCGCGGGTACCCATGTCGTGCACGGACGGGGATCCGCCCTGGTGGTGGAGACGGGAAGGTACAGCGAGCTGGGGCGCATAGCGGAGATGATAGGCGAGGCGGAGGAGGAGATGACGCCGCTGCAGCGCGAGCTGGCCAGGACGGGGAAGAGGATCGCACTCCTCTGCCTGGCCACCTGCGCCGTGATCTTCCTCCTCAACCTGTGGCGCGGGCACGAGTGGTCGGAGGTGTTTCTCTTCTCGGTGAGCCTCGCGGTGGCCGCCATACCCGAGGGCCTGCCCGCCATCGTCACCGTGGCCATGGCCCTTGGCGTGCGGCGCATGGCGGAGAGGAACGCGCTGCTGCGGAGGCTTCCCGCCGTGGAAACGCTGGGCTGCGCCGACGTCATCTGCACGGACAAGACGGGGACCCTCACCCTCAACCGGATGGAGGTGCGGGAGATCCGTCCCCCGTACGGCCGCGCGGTGGAGATAGGAGACCTCCGCGAGGGCGATGAAGCCCTGCGAGCGGCCGCCTGGCCCGTACTGGCCACGGCCGTTCTCTGCAACGACGCCCGCGAGCAGGAGGGGGAGTTCATGGGGGAGGCCACCGAGGCCGGCCTGCTGCGCGCCGCCCGCGATCTCGCCTTCCCGCGGGAAGAGGTCGCACGCCTGCTGCCCCGCCGGGAGGAGATCCCCTTCGAAAGCGAGCGCAAGATGATGAGCACCGTTCACGCCGTGGAGGAACCCGGCGAAGCCGCCCTCTTCTTCCCCCCTCCCGTCCCGCCCTACATCCTCCTCGCCAAGGGGGCGCCCGAAGCCATCCTGCGCCGCTGCAGCAGGGTACTGACGCCAGGGGGTATCCATGACCTTTCCGGGGAGCAGCGCGCGCGCTTCATGGAGGAGGCGGAGGCCATGGCACGGCGTTCCCTGCGCACCCTGGCTTTCGCCTGCCGGCCCCTGCCGGACATGCAGGGAGAGCAGCCTCCGGGCGAGCTGGAAAGCGACCTCGTTTACCTGGGGATGGTGGGGATGATGGACCCGCCGCGGCCCGAGGTGCGGGAGGCGCTGGAGAAATGCCGCCGCGCGCACATACAGGTGGTGATGATAACGGGCGACCATCCCGCCACCGCCCGGGCCATCGCGGAGGAGCTGGGCATCCTGTCGCCCGGCAAGGAGCTGGTGAGCGGGGAGGAACTGGCGCGCATGAGCGACGGGGAGCTGGCGGATAGGGTGGAGAGGATCGCGGTCTACGCCCGCGTTTCCCCGGCGGACAAGGTTAAGATAGTGCGCGCCTGGAAGGCGAAGGGCAGGACGGTGGCCATGACCGGAGACGGGGTGAACGACGCCCCGGCCCTGAAGAACGCGGACATAGGCGTGGCCATGGGCATCACCGGTACCGACGTGAGCAAGGAGGCTTCGGACATGGTGCTCGCCGACGACAACTTCGCCACCGTCGTGGGAGCGGTGGAGCAGGGGAGGATCATCTACGACAACCTGAAGAAGTTCATATATTTCCTCCTCTCCTGCAACATGAGCGAGGTGGTCGCCATGTTCCTGGGCATGCTGGTCACATCGGTATCCCCCCTGCGCGCGGTACAGGTACTGTGGATGAACCTGGTGACCGACGGCCTGCCCGCCATGGCCCTGGGAGTGGACACCCCCGCACCCGACGTCATGAGCCGCCCTCCGCGCGATCCCGCACAGGGGATCCTTACCTGGCGGAAACAGGTGCACGTGATCATGCAGGGAGCCGTCCTCGCCTCCGGGGCGCTTGCCGCCTTCTTCGTCTCCCGTTACGTGCTCTTCCCGACACGCCTGGACGTGACGCAGACGGTCGTCTTCACCACCCTGGTATTCTCCCAGTTGCTGCACGCCTTCAACGCGCGGTCGGAGACACTTACCTTCGGCGAGATGTCCCATACAGACAACAAGGCCCTCATCGCCGCGCTTCTCGTCTCCGCAGCCATGCAGCTCCTGGTGGTGCTCTCTCCCCCCTTCATGCGCCTTTTCGGGACGGCACGCATGAACGGAGCGGCATGGGGCCTGGCCGTCGCGTGTTCCTTGCTGCCGGTGGTCCTCGCCGACCGCCTCAAGCTGCTGCTGCGCCGCCGCTTCGACTGACGCGCTTTTTGCCACGGGCCGGGGGCGACCCCCGGGGACGGGGGCTCCCGCTGCGATAAGAGCGACAGACCTTGGCGATGAACGGAGATCCGGTGACAAACGCGGTCTGCACTGAAAACATCCCCGCAGATAAGGGGGCCCGGTTTCATCTTCCCGCGGCGCGTCGTGCGCGTGGAGCCGGTTCCCGCTCCCGGGGCATGTCCGTAGGGCGCCCTATGTCTGGGCGGGCTGCAGGGCTTCCTCGGTGAAGGTGCAGTTGGGGTCCCAGAGTAGCCACTCCTTGATCCCCAGCTCGTAACAGGCGCGTATCTGCGCCTGCACCTCGTTCACGCCGTAGTTGATGCGCAGTGAGAAATCCTGCAGCCACGGGCGCAGCTTGCAGGCGGTGCCCTCCAGCTTTTTCTGGAAGTCGACCAGGCTCAGGTAAACGGTGTCATGCGGGTTGGCCTCGGGGTTGCCGATCTTGTACTCCCCCGGGTTGTAATGTGACGGGTAGACCATGGGGCAGAGGTAATCCAGTTGCCGGGCCATGGCGGTGATATCCTGCCCGATGCCCATGGAGCCCTGGTCGGAGGCGGTGAGGCCGAAGACGTCCGCGGAAAGGACCACGCCCATGGGCTTCAGGCCCTCGCGCATGTATCCCAGGAAAGCGACGATGGTTTCCTCCATGGGCCTGCCGTCATTGGCCGGGTAGACGCAGGTCGTGGTGTTGCCGTCGGAGGGAAAACGCACGTAGTCCAGCTGTATTTCCTTGAACCCCTTGCGCGCCGCCTCCTGCGCCAGGCCCAGCAGGTAATCCCACACTTCCCGGTTATAGGGATCCAGCCACTGCCCGTTGCCCCACAGCCCGCCCCCCGCAGAGTGCACCGCCAGGTCCGGACGCTTGGAGGCCACGATGGGGTCCTTGAAGCAGACTATGCGCGCGATGGGGTAGATGTCGTTGTACCAGCACTTGTCCATCACCCTCTCGATATCCACGCCGCCCCTGGTCAGCGGGCTTCCCACCTCCAACCCCAGGGGGACCTGGCTGGGATAGGCCACCCTGCCGCTCTCGTCCTTGACGTCTATCTGCATGCCGTTCAGCTCGCTTTTCTTCACCAGCTCGACCATCTTCTTGAAGAAGGGACGGTCGGCCGCGACCCAGATGGAGACGTGTATGCCCTTGATCTCGGGGGGCGGCGAGGTCTCCACCAGTAGCTCGCGGCGGTTGCCGGCGCCGTCCACGGCCACCAGGGTCACCGAGGAGCGCTCGAAGCGGTCCACCTCGAGGTGGAAGGCACCGTCGGGGCCGACCTTCACCCTGTGCCCGTCCAGGAGGAGTTCCTGCGCGCCCTCGACCTTCCCGTGCAGGACGGTCTTCCCGTCCTCCCTCAGCTCCCACTCGTCCACCTGCAGCACGGGAGGGGTGTTATCCACGCTGAAGCGGGAGGAGGCCTCCGACTTCCCTTTCACCTGCACCTCGAGCGAGTGCTCTCCGTCCGGCAGGGGGACCTCGAGGTGCAGCAGGCTGCCCTCCATGACCGCCTGCCCCGTCACATCCTGCCCGTCCAGCAGTACCGTGAGCTGCTCGAGGCCGACGCCTCCGCGCAGGGAAACTTCCATGCGCACGGGGGAGCCGCTCACGCAGGAGCCCTCCGCCGGCCACAATCCCTTCACGGGGGGCGAGTTCAGGAGCAGGGCGAGTAGGACGACGAGGAAGACGACCGTACCCATGCCCAGGAGGGCCCACACGGCTCGGGGCGTGAGCTTGAGCCTGCGCCGCCGCATGCGTGGCTGGGCGGAGCGGCCGCCCCCGCCAACACGTGCGCCGGTTATCTTGGCGCGTGGGACCAGCCGCGAGCGCAGGCGCCTGCGGGTGAAGATCCTGCTGCCGCCTCTCGGATAATGCGCCATTCGCGTCCCCTTAAACACCCCGGTGTCTTCGGGTCAATAGGTCCTCAGGCGCTTGTTCCCCAGCTTCTCCTTATCCACGCGTTCCTCCATGTGCTTGGGGATGGTGACCGTTGTGGGGTCGCCGTCGCTCACGTAGCGCCTTTCCGGGTTCTCCATGAAATACTGGACCCACGCGTAGAGTCCGCAATCTCCCGTATCCAGCGAGGGGTCGAGGGCCTGGATGCGGGGAAGGCGCAGCGGATCGAAGGAGCGGTCACAGGGGGCGGGGGCCGGATTCGCGCCCACCAGCAGGGAGGCCAGGAAGTCGATCTTCACGCCCTCGTAATCCCCGTACCTGAGGACGTTGTAGTCCTTGGGCTCCGAGCCGTTGGGGAGGGCGATGCTCGTCTGCTGGTATGCCGGCAGGTACCGCTGCACCATGGCGATGTTTCCGGAGAGCTCCTTCAGTATGGTTTCGGTCGAGGCTTCACCCAGGGAAACGTGGTTCATGGTATGGTTGCCGATGTCGTATCCGTGCTCCACGAGATAGGCTAACTTCGTCTCAGCGTACTCCTCCTGCCCGAAGAGCACCGGCAGCACGTAGAAGGTGGCGGTCATGTTGAAGTCGGGATGTTCCCTGGAAAACTCTTCCATGACTCCCACGGCGCAGCGGGGGTCGATCACCAGCTCTCCGTTCTCCTCTATGTAACGGAACTGGCTGGGATCGGAATCGTCGAAGGTTATCACCAGGGGGGTGTATCCCGCCGGAACGGAGATGTTGTTGGTGACCAGGTCCTTGAGGCTGATGCAGCGGTACCCCTGTTCGTAGAGGTACGCGAGGTCGGAGCGGAAGTTTTCCGGTGTGCGCGACCACCTTCCCTCCTCGGCGATGCGGTGGTATTCGAGTATCATCACCGCCCCCAGCTCGTTGACCTTCAGGCGGTGAAGCTCGCTCTCCATGAGGCCCACGGTGCCGGCGAGCTTCTCCTGGAAATCCCCGCCTCCCCCCGAGGAGGCCAGGGCCGCGACCAGGATGACGACCAGGACGGACAGCCCCAGGGATCCCACGAGGATGTAGAAACGCCGGGTGAACTTGAGGCGCTTGCGCGTGCGCCTGCTGCGCGATCTCGCGGGCGAAACGCGCCTCCGTGCATTGCGAGATGCGCTGTCAACCCGCGTCCCGCCTCTCTCCTCCGACATGTTTCCTCCCAGGCCGCCGGATCGTTTGGCCTGCATTTCCTGCAAGAGATTTCTTGCAAGAGTTTACCATCCAGCTCCGCTGAGCACCAATGATATGTGCCGGTTGTGACATGGACGTCGTTCCCGGGCCGCGTGTTCCAACGGGATACCTACGGGATATCCACAACCAGCCGCGTGTCCGTGGCCTGAATGCCCTCCACCCCGTGCAGGCCGCTGATGACCACCTCCGATATGCCGCGGGCGTCGTCGGAGTCGAGCACGGCGATGATGTCGTCGGGCCCTGTGATGCAGTGCACCTCGCTCACCGCCTTCATGCCGGACAACCTGTCGAGCACCTCCCGCAACCTTCCCGGCTCCACCTTGATGAGGACGAAGGCCTTCATGCTCTCACCTCCTGTCTGTCATGGGGTCGCGCCGCGAAAAGGTGTCCCTGTGCCGTGAAAGGTATCCCGTTATTATATTAGCTCAACGCGGGACATGCTTATACCGGAGCATGCTTGCAGAGGACGGGCTCACACCGGATGTCACCTGTTTGCGGTGCCCCGCCCCCGGGCACCGCTGCTCACGGGGCGGTTGCCGGCCCCCTGGCTTGGCCGGTTGAGCTGGTGCCGCCGCGGACGGGCGCCGCTTCGGCGTGGAGCGGCACCGCCTACGCCCTGGAGGACGCCCCCCATGGTATATAATCCCCTTAGGCCGGGCTTTCGTGGAGGAACCCGGCAAAAGTGGACGCGGGGATGTAGCTCAGTGGGAGAGCGCCTGCCTTGCAAGCAGGAGGTCGGCGGTTCGAATCCGCTCATCTCCACCAGGTGGATGACCTGGCCGGGAGGCCTCCCCCTTCCGGCCAGGTTTCTCTTGGCGAGGTTGGGTCCAAAAAGGGGTTATATATTTTTTGGCCTTCTTTTTGGCCTTCCAAAGACAATTTTGAGACCCCCAAAGGCCGCCGATGACGCCTTTCATACATCCCCTGCCTGCCCCTTCCCCGCCTGCCTCGCAACAGTCGAAGATCAAAGGCGTGACCCCGCCCGGGCCTGCTTCCTCGTGATACCGGCCGAATGCCCTTCGCTGCCCCGGAAAGCCGCCCGGTGACCGGCAGTCGGAGCGCCGCGTGCCCGACCGGCGAACATGCCGTTGAGCCTGCGATTGGAATAAGCCGGTTCGAACAGGTATGTTATAATCACCCAGAATCACTCGCGGTAGTATTGCGATTTCATGCCGTTTTGACGTGGGAGAGGATGGCTGGATGAGGGGAGAAACGGGATCGAAGACCGTGATGGTAACCGGGGGCGCCGGTTTCTTCGGGGAATTGCTGAAAAAGAGGTTGCTGGATGAGGGGTATTTCTGCGTCAGCATCGACCTGGTGAAGGACGACTACCGGCACCCCGACCTGGTCTCCGTGCAGGGGGACATCAGGGACGCCTCGCTGCTCGAGGGCATTTTCTCGCAATACGCTTTCGACGCCGTGTTCCACTGCGCGGCGATCCTCGCCCACGCCGTGAAGGACAAGGGTTTCCTGTGGTCCAGCAATGTCGACGGGACAGCCCGCATCGCCGGTCTCGCGGAACGGTACGGGGTACCCCGGGTGATCTTCACCTCCTCCAACTGCCTGTGGGGAAAGAGCTTCGGGCGGCCGGTGAGGGAGGACGACGTGCCGGAACCGGTGGAGGTCTACGGGAAGTCCAAATGGGAGGCGGAAAAGATCCTGCTGGACCACGGCGACTCCTTCAAGGCCGTGATCATCAGGTGCCCGACCATCATCGACTGCGGCCGCCTGGGCCTTCTGGCCATCCTCTTCGACTTCATCCGCGAGGGGCGGAAGGTGTGGGTGGTGGGGGACGGGAGCAACAGGTACCAGTTCATCTATGCACAGGACCTCGCAGACGCCTGCATCAGGTCGCTCGCTTACCCGTCGTCGGCCGTCTTCAACATAGGGTCGGACAACGTCAAGAGCCTGAAGGAGGTCTACCAGTACGTCATAGACAGGGCGGGGACACAGGCGAGGATCGCCCATCTTCCCGAGAGGACCACCCTCCTGCTGATGAGAGCGGCCTATCACCTGAGGTTATCCCCGCTCGGCCCCTACCAGTACCGCATGATCTCCTCCGATTTCGAGTTCGACACCTCGAAGATCAAGAGCGAACTGGGTTGGAGGCCGACCCTGACCAACGAGGAGATGCTCTTCGAGGCATACGATTATTACCGTAGAAACTATGAGGAGATCAAGCGGCGTTCCGGCGTCTCGGCCCACAAGAAGAGCGCGAGCATGGGGATCATCAGGCTCTTGAAATGGATCTCTTGACCCGTGGAAAGGTTATCTGATCACCTCAGGAAGAATTGGCTGGCCTACCTGGTCACCGCTGTCTACGCGCTGTTGCTGGCGCTGGTCATCTCCCGGCACGAGCCCTGGTTCGACGAGGCGCAGTCATGGCTGCTGGCCAGGGACACCAGCCCCATCACCCTGGTGACGAAGTACCTGAGGTACGAGGGCACCCCCGGTCTCTGGCAGCTGACCCTCATGGTCCCCGCCAAGCTGGGCCTGCCCTACGGATCGCTCAAGGTCGTATCATGGATCGTGGCCGTCGCGGGGATCTACGTTTTCACGCGTTTCGCCCCCTTTCCCAATTACGTGAAGGTCATCCTGCCCTTCTCCTTCTTCCTCTTCTACCAGTACGCCGTGGTGGCCAGGAGCTACGTCCTCCTGCCCCTGCTGCTCTTCCTCATCGTCGTCATCTATGACCGCAAGATGGAGAGGATCCCGGCTTTCACCGTCCTGGCCTGCCTGCTGGCCAACGTCTGCACGCAGGGCCTCGTGATGGCCGCGGTCCTCTTCGGGGTGCACCTGCTGGACCTGAGGAAGGCCTGGCCGGAGCTCGACGGGGCGGCACGGAGGAGGCAGGTATATGCCGTGCTCGCCTTCGCCGTCGTCTGCCTGCTGGTCGTGGCGATGATCTTCCCGCCGCGGGACCTGGACTTCCCGGCCTTCAAGTCCGCCGGCATATCCGCCCTCTTCCACTCCCGGACGAAGTGGAAGATGCTCAGCACCTCCCTGACCGGCGTCCCCTTCCTCTCCGCCGCCGTCCTGCTGCTCAGCGCCCTCTGGTTCTGGCGCAGGAGGGTGCTGCTGCTCTACCTGGCCCTGACCCTCGCCCTGCTGGCGACGTTCATCTTCGCCTACGCCAACGTGTGGCACGAGGGCATCCTGCTCCTGGCATGGCTCTTCGTGACGTGGATCAGCTTCCAAGACAGGGAGGAGCGGGCGGCATGGAGCAGGGAATTGCCCACACGCGGGCTCAGGCAGGTGATGTGCGGGGCGCTGGTGGTGGTGGCGATCATCCAGGCGAACTGGTCCTTCAACAGCGCCAGGTATGACTGGTCCTACAAGTACTCCGCCAGCCGCGAGATAGCCGATTACATCAAGGAAAACCACATGGAAGGCGACGTGATCTACGCCAACGGCTGGCATCCCATCTCCATACTCCCTTATTTCAAGCGCAACATCTTCGACAACTACAACGGCAAGGACAACCCCTCGTTCTGGTTCTGGTCCGAGGAAAACAACATGGTCAGGTCGCTCGACCTCATGGTCGCCGATGGCCCCGACTGGATAATCTGGGGGGTGAAGTTCCCGGGGGAGGACATCCTGCCCACCATAGCTGGTTACGAACTCGTGCGCTACTTCGACGGCGCGCTCTACTGGAAATATTACGTATTCCAGAAGGACGCCTTCGCCCTGTACCGCCGGATAGAAACATGACCGATCGCCGAGAATGCGCGCCATGAAGGTCGCGAGGTTTAAAGGAATGCTTGAGCCCTCGACGTGGATGAATCCGCCTGGGCATTGCCCGTCCCCGGACGGCTCTCCTGTTTTCCACTCCGCGCGATCTTATGCACCGGCAAGATTCCGACATGCTGCAAGCGGGAGCCCGGCGGTTCGCACCTGCTCGCCTCTACCGGTAAACGCCCGGGCGAGGCATCCTTTTTCATGCGGGCCTTGTTCAAGGCCTCTGCGGGCACCCGTTTGCCTGCGGCGCGCGGGGAGGAATGCGCTTCCGGGAAGCGAAGGCTTTCATGGCATATCCCGAAAGGCTTCCCGGCGGTACGACGGAGCGCAGGGATGAACGCCCCGACCGTATAGGAGTGCCGCTGCGGCCACGGGAACGCGTCTGCCTTTACGCGGAAAAAGGAGGTGGCCATGTTTTTCCAGCTCACGGAGGCATCGCAGAAAGCGCTGGAGGGTCTGCGGGACCTGCATTCCTTGAAGTGGTATGCGATCCCCCTGCTGGCGCTGGTAGCCTATATCTACGCCCGGGAGGTGAAACGTTCTCGGGAGACGGGGAACTGGGACCCCCTCCTGGCGGCGCTGCTCGTCTTCGGCTGCGACTTCTTCAACGAGACCTGGAACGGCTGGGTCTTCCACCTCACCAAGCGGTCGGCGGTCTGGACCACCCCCGGGGACACCGCCTACCGCATGACGGTGGGCTGGAACATCGAGATTATCTTCACCTTCCTACTGCTGGGCCTCGCCTATTACCATTCCCTGCTGCCGGACAAGGAAAGGAAGATACTGGGAATACCCAACCGGTGGCTGCTGGCCGTCTTCTTCGCCGCCTTCTGCGTCTTCGTCGAGGTGCTGCTGAACATGGGCGACCACCTGGTGTGGGAATACCCGTGGTGGAACCGCACTTTCGGCGGAATCTGGCTCATCTTCATCCTGGGGTACTTCTACTGGTTCGCGGCGGTCAACCTCATGCTGGAGATGAAATCACTCAAGGGCAAGTTGGCCCTCCTGGGGAGCATATACGCCGTCCCCCTGGTCATGACCTTCATCGCCTGGGGCGCGGGCTTCCGCTATTAAGAAGCCGCGCGGAGAATCCGTGACCGTACCAGGTCCACGAAGGCTTCCAGTCGGGTGTCCACCCCCGCCGGCGAGGTGTGTTCGTCGAAGCACAGCTCCAGGTAGGGCAGGCGGCTGCGTGAGAGGATGGCGGGCATGACGGTGCGGCATATGTTCTCCGGCATGCAGGTGAGGGGATAGGCGTGGATCACGCCCTCGAATCCCTGCCGGGGCGCGTCCAGGATGCCGCTGACGGTCATGTGTTCCTCCCCGCCCAGCACGTAGGGGAGGTAGGGGCGGGTGCGCCTCCTCGCCAGCCATGCGCCGAGCTGGATGCGCGGGTCCAGCCACAAGGGACCCAGCAGCCACCGGTAGGTGGAGAGCACGGGGTGTACCTCCACGCGGAAGCGGCTGCCCAGCCTCCTCACCAGGTCGCAGCTCAGGGAAGGCTCCAGGAGCACGTATAGCTCCCCCACCAGGCGCACCCTGGTCACGCCGCCGTCCCCGTCAAGGGGCAGGGAGAACAGCTCCTCCCGGAAACGCTCGCTCAGCTCGCGCACCGCCCGCAGGGAATCCGCCTCGTCCAGCCTTTTCAGGTAGCGCGAGAGGAGCGCGTCCGTATCGCCGGGCTTTTCCCCGCGGGGACGTGCCCATCGCGCCAGGCGCTCGAGCTCGTCCACCGCCACCGCCTTACTCTTGAAGATGGCAAGGGCTCCGGGCAACCTGCGGAAGATGCCCGGCCCCAGCCTGGTGCGGAACTTCTCCGCCACCTCGGCCGCGTTCTCCCGCCCGATGAGCACGGAGTCGAACTCGTACCCCAGGTCCTTGAGGATCATGTGCTGCACGCGCCCGTAGTTGCCGAAGCGGCAGGCCCACATGCCGCAGACCATGGCCAGCGTGTCCGCCCCCCGGTCGAGGGCGGACAGGCAATCCCCCAGAGTGACCTTGAAGGGGAGGCAGACGAACTCCGGCGAGTGCTGGAGCCCCCTCTTCAGCGTCTCGGCATTGGGCCTCTCCGGGACCACCGCCTCCGCCCCCAGGCTCTCCACCAGGGCCCGCAGCGGAATAAAGGCGTTCCCCATGTGGGGAAAGGCTATCCTCATGTCCTCCCTCCCGCTCTTGCGCGCGCTACCGCCTCCGCTCCCAACCTGCCTCCCGCTTTCTTCGTCTCCCGGTAGCGCAGCATGTCGACGAAGGCCTCCGCGCGCGTCCTCACCCCCGACTCCGCGCTGTGCTCGTCGAGGACCACCTCCATGAAGGCCTTGCCGTCACGGGGTAGCGTCTCGCGCCTGAACATCTCCATGACCAGGGAATCGGGGCCGCAGCCGAAGCTGGTGAGGTAGATGATGCCGTCCACGTCGCATCGCCGCGAGAACAGGGAGGCGGCGGCCAGGAGCTCCCTCTCGAAGCTCCACGAGATGTCGGGGAGGAGGCGCGCCTCCCGCTCGAGATCCTCGTCGCTGAAGGCGCTGTTGGTCAGGACCCTGGCGCCGCTTTCCCGCAGCCATCGGAAGAGGTTCTTGTTCAGCATCCCGTCGCCCAGGAGGTAGGGGTGGCCCAGCACGGCCACCGTGATGTCTCCCGCGACCTTTCCCTGCCCGGCCTGCGGTGGGAGGCAGCCGCCGTTCCCCCCGGCGCCCCCGTTCCCGCCGCGGGCCTCCCGCGCTCCCGTTGCCGCGGTCTCCCCTGCCGCCCTGCGAGGGCCCGCCCCTCGCGTTATCCCCGCGGCCTCGCCCGGCCCGCTTTCCCATTCCTCAATGGCTTCGTGGGGAAGCGACCCGCCCCGCAGCAGCGCCTCGTACCTCGCCTGCTCGCGCCGCGCCTCTCGGTAGGCCCCGAGGACCCTGCAGGGCGTGGCGCCCAGCCGCCCCCCCAGCCTCAGGCATCCCCACCACCAAGGGGCCCTCTTCACGTCCAGCACCCATTCCAGGAGCAGGGGAGGGCGGTGGGGGAAGAAGCGCACCATGTCCGGCGCGGCGATGAGCTTGGGACAGGTGAAGGTGTCGTATCTCCGCTTCTCCACGCTGACCAGGCGGGGGACCAGCAGGGCATCCACCCCGTCCTTGAGGTGATCCACGTGCCCGAAGAAGGCCTTGACGGCCACGCAGATGTCATCGACGCAGCACTCGGTGCCCTTCTCCAGGATCCCCAGGTCCGTGGGCGGGGATGTCACCACCTCGTGGCCGCACCCTTCCACGAAGGTCTTCAGGAAGGGATAGTAACGGTAGAACATCAGGGCGCGTGGAATGCCGATCCTCAAGCGAAAACCACCTCCCATGGCGAGGGCGATCCGCCCGCTTGCAAACCACCGTGACCGCCGCAGACGCGCCCCCCGAAACCCGTGCAGCAGTGCCCTCGCCCGGCGATCCCCCCGGCACCGGAGTCATCTATAAGGGGGCGCGGTACCCACGAAGAGTATCGCGTGCACGTTGAAGCTACCATCGCTTACCCGAGGCCCCGGCGGCGAACAGGGATCCCCTGCCTTTATTTCCTTTCCCCCGCGGGGGGAACTTCAGCTCCTTAGAGCGACTTGAACAATATTTCATTGTTTCCTTTTATCCACGGGAGAAACCTTCTGCCCCGCTCCGGCGCTACGCCGGTGGTTTCACTTCACGGTTCGGCTTCAAGCCCCGGGCTTATCCTTTTCATCTCCAGGGTCACGGTGTTCGTCCTGTCCAGGCAGTCCAGCACCAACACGTCCGGGTTCCCCCATTCCGGCGGGAACCCTCCCCCGAACTGCAGCATGATGAGGTAGGGGAAGATGTCATGGTAGAAGAAGCCGCACAGCCCCCCCGAACTGTAGCCGCTGAGCTCGAACTGGTCCCCGACCTTGTGTCCCGCGGAACAGAAGCCCTTGACCGCCTTGACGGTTCCCACCACGCGGAAACCCACCTGCACCTCTTCCTCCATCTTGCGATCCCCCTTGGTCGAAAGGCACTCCCATGCCGTCTGACCATGTGCGGGCCGTATGGCTCGCGTCCCCGCCCCACCGGGCGGCTTTCCTTAATATACAACATCCCGCGAGTGCCATCCCGTAAAGGGTGCGGTTGGCCCGGGCGTGGGACCGGCTTTCCCGCGGACGGCCTCGTGTGACGCGAGAACAAGGCGAGGATGACGTCCCTCCCGGGCGGCGTTTTGCTGTGTGCGAGGGACCGGTTACCCGTGCGGCGTTCCCGGGTGGCGAGGAGGAGGGCCGGCGAAGAAGGCGCAGGTAGGTGACGCGTTGCGCGTCCGGTCCGTGAAGCATGTCGGCGCCCGGTTCGGGCTTGAGAAGGGCTGGTTCAGGGTGGAGTCTTGACAAGGGGAGAGAGCCCGCGCACGCGGCCGCCCTCCCGCGTCCGCGGCGGCTTGCCCTCGCCCTTGCGTGATCAATAAAATGGATGGGCGGAATGGGCGGTCCCCGCGCTGAAGAGGCGGGGAGGCCTGGTTCGGAAAGCGCAGCGGGGCGCGCCCCGTGCGGCGCGCGAAAGGAGGTGGCGATGAGAAGGGCCGCTCTCGCCCTGGGCCTGTCGTTGCTTCTTGTCCTCGCCCTGTGCGGAGGTGCGGTACGGGCACAGGAAGAACTCCCGCAGGAGGGGGAGACCGCGGGGGAAGGGGCTCCGGAAGCGGGACAGGTTTACTTCTATCTTAACGGAGAGCTGTCTCCCGTGCCCAGGGATATCGCTGCGGGGGGGCAGACGCTGGAATTCGCGGTCATGGAGCTGCTCAACGGGCCCAGCGAGGAGGAGCGCGCCGCGGGCTACGTCACCTACATACCGGAAGGGGTCAAGCTGCAGTACTCCACCATAAAGCAGGACCGCAGCGAGTACAGCGTCAACCTCTCGCGCGACCTCCTCTCCCTTGCCGGGAACCGGGAAGCGGCGATAAAGGCCCTGGCACAGCTGGTGAAGACGGTTCGGGAGGCCGGCGACATCCCGGTGGTGGGCGTCACCGTGGCCTCCGAGGACCTCTCGGGCATGCCCGAGGACGCCTTCGCCGCCCTCGGCGCCACAGCCCAGGAGGTGGAGGCGGAGATCTCGGGTGTCGAGCCGGAAGGCGGCAACGGCGGTGACGGGTCCGGCAAGGGGCTGGTCCTCCTCCTGGCGTTGGGCATACCGGCCCTGCTCATCCTCGCCGCGGCGGCTTTCTATACCGCGCGGAAAAGGAAAAGGGGCGATGGCGAGGGCGATACTTACGTGCGTAGGGGCGGCGCGGGGAAAGCGCGCCCCCGGGCGGCGCAAGGCGGTGGCAAAAAGGGCGCCGCGAGGGGCGGCGCAAAAGGGAAGGGCAGGTGAGCATGGATGGCGCGGACGGTGCGACGCGGCGGTTACTCGTAACCTGCACCGCCGTACTCCTCTCCCTCGCGGTGGCGTGCGGGTGCGGTGCCTCTCCCGCGCCGGAGAACGGCGACCCCTTCCTGCTCTCCCTGGCCGACCGCGTGGATGCCTCCCGCATGATGGGGACCATCGAGTACCTGTGCGGCGATGAGCTCGGAGGGAGGCCGGCAGGGTCACCCCAGAGCGCCCTGGTGGAGGAATACCTGGCCGGGCGGCTGGAGGAGCTGGGGCTGCAGCCCGTGGCGCCCCTCGGCATCTCCGGCTACCGCCAGGACTTCCCGGTTCCCGCCGAGAGGTGCTTCCTCGAGGAGGAGACAAGGGCGGACCAGGCGGTCACGGCGAGCAATATCCTGGGCATGATACCGGGAGAGGGCGATGAGATGGTGATCATCACCGCGAACTACGACGGCATAGGCAAAGATCCCGAGAGCGGCGCCGTCTATCCCGGGGCCGATTACAACGCTTCCGGCGTGGGCGCGCTCGTGGAGGTGGCGACCATCCTCTCCTCGCTGCAGGAACCGCCCCGGCGTCACGTCGTCTTCGCCCTGCTGGGAGCCGAGGAATGCGGCTCCTACGGGTCCTCCGCCCTCGCCTCCCTCCTGGAGGAGAAGGGCATGCGCGAGAGCGCGCGCGTCATCAACCTGGAGGGACTGGGAGCCGGTGACGGCGATTACATGGACGTCTGGGACCTCAACTACCGGCGCAACCGCGAAACGGTGCGGGCCCTGGAGGACGCGGCGGACCTGCTGGGGGTGACCCTGGAGCTGGGAGGGGAAGACCCGGGGTCCTCCGCGGGCACCTTCTTCCTCTATCACATCCCCGCCGTCACCTGCGACTGGTCATGGTTCAACCGCGATGAACACCCGGATTTTCACCTCACCACCGACACGCCGGAAAGGATAAACCGGGAGGGCCTGCGCAAGGCCACGCGCGTGGTATCCGTCGCCGCATGGATGCTCGCGGGTTAGATACGGTGGTGCTGCACCCTCCTGCCCTCGCTTTCCTCCATGCGTTCGATCCACAGGAAAGCGTGGCGTATCTCGTCCGCGCCGGGGAGGTTTTCCTCCCTCTTCCAGGCCAGGTTGAGGAAATCCAGGCCCTTCTTCTCCATCACCTCGCGGCAGAATAGCTCCCCCACCTGGTACTGCTGCAGCTTGAGGTCGAAGCCCAGCATCCTCTCCACCAGCCTTTCCGCCCCCGTCTTCGCCTCCCTGCGGTGGCGGAAGGCCACGCTCATCTCCCGGAAGGTGGGGATGACGTCCTTTCCCACCATGTCCATGACGAGGTTGCTGTACCCCTCGACCAGGGACATGAAGGCCTGGATACGCGCCAGGATATCCCGCTGCTCGGGGGTGTGCACGATGGACATGAGGCCGCCCTGGTTGATGATCTCGTTGAGACGCCCGGCGTCGCGCAGCTCCTCCGGCTTGAGGCGCAGGCTCATCTCCTCGAGGCGCAGGGAGACGCTGCGGAAATACCTTTCCATGAGGGACCTCAGGTAGCCGCGCAGCCACGGATGGGCGGCGAACTCGAAGCCGTGGGTGACCTCGTGCAGGGTTATCCACAGGCGGAAGTCGCCCGGGTCAAGGCGCATCCTGCCCTCCGCCTTGACCAGGTTGGGGTAGACGATGTACAGCTTGCCGCTGTCCTCCAGCCTGGGCAGTCCCAGGTCGAACTGGCCGAGCACGTTGCGCGCGAGGTAACCAATGACCATGCCCAGCTGGGCGGTGAGCAGGCCCCTGGTGAGCCTGCGCCCCAGGCCGGAGCGCCGTTTCCTCCGCTCCTCCAGTCCCCGCAAGGCCTTATCGTAGCTTTCCGCGAGCGGCTCGAACATGAGCTGGAAGCCGGAGAGGTTGGCGTCGATCCACTGCGGGCGGTCGAAGACGAAGAGCGGCCCCACCTCCTCCAATGGTTGCAGGCGCGAGTAGCTCCGCACCAACTCCTCGCTGTGCCGCCTCATCTCCTCGAAAGCGCGCTGCACCTCGGGGCCTGGCGGGGTGTACGCCACCATGTCCGATTGCGCCACGATCACCGCGATCTCCCTGGCCTGCTCCCAGTCGATCACCAGGTCGCCCTGTTCCCGGAAGGCCGCACGCAGCGATCTCAGCACGGGTATCTTCCTGGCCACCGCCTCCATGAACTCGTTTACTTCCCGCAGGCTGCGGTCCCAGGCGTTTTCCCTTTCTTCATCCACCTCGTTAACCTCTCGACCAGGTCAGCGGCGCCTGCAAGGCGCCCCTTTTGCTCTCTCGCAGGCCACC
The DNA here is from genome assembly GCA_014360655.1 of Actinomycetota bacterium. Lineage (NCBI taxonomy): Bacteria > Bacillati > Actinomycetota > Actinomycetota bacterium. The sequence continues at coordinate 27,467 of JACIXC010000006.1, forward strand.
GGACCCACTCCCGGCCCATCCAGGCCTTTTTCGTATCGCCCGCTCTATCGTACCATGCTTCGGGCGGAACGGTATTGCGCGTACCGCAGCATGACCAGCGCACGTTTTTCCTGTTCAGAGCCCTTTTCCGTCTTTGACTAATACCAGGGTATTAGGCCCGCGATCAATTACTACCGGCGGGGAATGGTCGTCCGTGGCCCCATCGCCTATGTTTGTTATCGGAAACGGTTCCTTGAAAAAGGCCCCAAGCGGACGCCGGGGATATAGAGCCAGAGAAGAAGCAAGCACGTCGTGGGCGAGCCGGTATCAGCAACAGTCGCAGCCCCCTTAAGTAGACGCAGTAGCATTCCCCTAGCACCATCCGAAGCCGACTAGCCGAGACAGCCATCTACCCCATTTGCAATCGAATGCAGCCCAGACGGACTACTTACAGCCCTCGCCCATGACGCAAGATTTTGCAGCAAATACGCAGCATATACGCAGCAAAGAACGCAACAGCATACGCAGCACGGATGCAGCACAACCGATCATCCCTGAGGTATCCCCTGAATCCCCAATGGAGTCCGCATTTGCGGAAGGCCCCGTTCCCCCTGCGGGGCCTTTTCCGTTTCCGCCTGCCGACGGCAATGACGCGCCGGCGCCCGCGGTTTCCCCGCCATTGCAGCCTCTCTATCACGGCGCCATCGCGGAAGACCGCCCCCTCCCCCGGCTAAACGGCGGTGAGGCGGGAATAACCCGAAAGGTAGCCGCGCTGTTCTTCCCCTCGATGCACCGTTTTGGTGGTTGCGGCCTCCCTCCCTCTTCAGTAACCTTTGGAAAGGAGGATGCGCATGGGCGACGTGGAGCGATGCAAACTTTGCGGGCTGCCCCGCCCCCTCAACCGCAAGCTGGTGTGGACGAGGAACGGCGGGCTGTATTTGCGCAACCGCCGCTCCGAAAGGCTCGTCTTCCTTTCGGAGGAGGAAATCGACGCCGTGATGCGGGAGGGAGTGCGCCTGCGCGGCGAGGAGGTGCTGGATACCCTGTGCGAGGTGCGCCGCGGCTTCACCCGCGAGAGGGTGGCGTCGCAGATGGGAAGGGTGCGGGGGTTTTTCATGCGCCACCGGCCGCTGGCGAGGCGCGTCATCGCAGACGCCTTCAGGGAAGCCGCTTACTACGGTTGTGGGAACGTCGAGGTTTCCCGGCTCAAGCCGGGGAAAGAGATAACCGTCACCGCGCGCCGCCCCTATCATCCCCACCTGCTCGCCGGCGATATATGGGGCTTCTGGGAGGGTTTTTTCGGGGTAGAGGCCCTGTTCTCGCTGGAAAAGGTCTCGGAGACGGAATGGTCGATCACGGTGAGGACGGTGGGGAAGAGGAAGACGGGGCCGGGGGGAGAACCCCTACCGCGCCGGCCCGAGCGGGATTATGACCTCGACGTGTGCGAAAAGTGCCGCCTCCCCTCCTTCACCTACGAGCTGCGCTGGGATCCCGACCTGGGCACCATCTACCACCCGGGCACCCACCGCCACCTGGTCATCACCTCCGTGGAGGGATGGGAACGCGTTATAGGCGAGATAAACGGCTCGCGCGCCGGGGAGCTGCCGCCGGGCATGAGGGAGGCCCTGGAAGCGTCAGCGGCACGCGAGTACGCCTCCCAGGGCGGCGGCAATTACAAGACCGCTTACCGCAATTTCTTTCTCGGGCTTCCCCTGCTGGGTTGGGGAAAGCCGAGAAGGGTCATGCGCAAGCCCTTCCTCATGGAGGCGCAGATCGAGGACGTGCCCTTTCCGCAGCTCCTGGCATGCAGGATAGCGGGGGTTTTCCGGGCCCTGGAGAAAGAGGCGGCGGAGATAGACTGTTCGCGCGAGGGGGACAACGCGTGGAGGTATGCCGTGGGCCCGCGGCTGGAGGGGAGCTTCCTGGCGCCGTCCTCGCTTTTCCGTGGCGACATGTTGCGCTCCCACCCCGGGATCTTCCTCCCCTTCTGACAAGCGCATCCACCGGAAACCACTCCTCCTGGGACCGTGCTTACCGGCCACCGCCGGAGCGCGGCTGGGCCAGGCGAGCGAGATCGAAAGCGCCCTCGGGTCATGGTATGCGAGGCGGCAGACCCTCACACGGGTGGAGCCCTTGCATGAAAGGAAGCGGCCATGGCGAGGCCGCGGCGTCGAGCGATGCCGTTACCCTGAGGCCCCGGGCGGGATGAAGGACGGAACCGCTCCCAGCCGGAGGGAAAAGGGGCCAGGCCGCGTCCATGCCTGACCCGGGGGCATTTCTCAGACGGGGGGTTTGTCGGGCTTCACGCTGTCCTTGTCCTTGAGCACCAACCCTCTCTCGATGGCCCAGAGCACCGCGTTGGTGCGGTCCGCAACCCCGATCTTGCGGAAGATGTTGCGGATGTGGACCTTCACGGTGTGCTCGCTGATGAAGAGGATATCGGCGATCTGCCGGTTGTTGTATCCCCGCGCCATGAGCTTGATCACGTCCACCTCGCGCTGGGAGAGGTTCTCGAAACCCTCTTCCTTCCTGCGCTTCTTCGCCGCGGGCTCGGATATCTCCTCGAGCAGTTTCCTGGCCACCGAGGTGGAGATGAGGGACTCGCCCCTGGCCGCCGCCCGCACCGCCTTCACCAGCTCGTCCTTGGCGGCGTCCTTGATTACATACCCGATGGCCCCCGCTTTTATGGCCTGCTTGGCGAACTGTTCGTCGTCGAAGACGGTGAGGGTGATGGCCTCGATCTGCGGGTAGTCCGATTTGAGGCGCCGGATGAGCTCGATGCCGTTCATCCCGGGGAGCTGGATATCCACGATGATGACGTCCGGGGGAAACCTCCCAATTTTTTCCATGGCCTCCTCGGCGCTCCGCGCCACGCTGACTATCTTTATCCCTCCCTGCTTCTCCAGGATGCGGATGAGCCCCTCCAGGACCACCTCGTGGTCGTCGACCAGCATGACGTTGATGGAATCTCCCCGCGCGCCCACTCTCAACCACCGCCCTCGGCGACCATGGGGATCCTGACCGTCAACTTCGTCCCCCTCCCGGGGGCGGATGCGATGGTCAGCTCTCCGCCCAGCAGCTCCGCCCTCTCCCGGATGGCCATGAGGCCGAGGTGCTTTCCGCTCTCCTGCTCGGCGGCCAGGGTATCGGGGTCGAAGCCCACGCCATCGTCCTCCACGGTGAGGATGAAATCCCCGCCGCGCGTCTCCGTCCTTATGCTCACCGACTCGGCGTTGGAGTGCTTGCGCACGTTGGTCAGTTCCTCCTGCAGTATGCGGAAGACGGCCAGCTCCACGGCGGGGGAGAGGGTATCCAGGCCCTGCAGGTCCACGCTGGTGGTGATGGCGTACTCCTCCTCGAACTGCTCCGCGTAGCGCACTATGGTCTCCCGCAGGCCCAGGATGTCAAGGGAAGTGGGCCTCAGGTTGGCCATGATGGCCCGCAGCTCGCGCAGGCAGTCCTTGGCGCGCAGCTGCACCTCCTCGATCTCCTCCACCGCCAGGCGCGGGTCCTCCTTGAGAAAGTCGAGGGCGAATCCGGCGGTGTAGATGATCTTCAGCAGCGACTGGGCCACGGAGTCGTGCAGCTCGCGCGCGATGCGGGCGCGCTCCTCCTCGTGGGCTGTGTTGATGCGCGTCATGAGGTGGTCCATGACCTTGCGTTTCGCCGTCACCTCCCGGTAGAGGTGTATGTTCTCCAGGGTCAGTCCCGCGGTGTCGGCGAAGGAGCCGATCATCTCCAGGTCCCTTTCCCCCACCGGCTCGCCAGCGTCCGCCTCGATGTAGAGGAGGCCGCGCATCGATCCTCGCGGGTTCACGGGCACGAGGAAGTAGTGGGCGTCCGGGCGCGGGGTGAGGAATGCTATCTGCTCGCCCTCCCGGGCCCGGCTCGTCCTTATCTCCCCTCCGTAAAAGGCCCGGGCTTCCGCGTTGCCCGCCATGGGGGATATGGGGTAAGCCCTTTTCTCGCGCAGCACCTCCTCCTCCCAGGAGGGGTCCTCCCTGTCCCGGGCGGAAACGGGGATGAGCATCTCGTGTTCGTGGAGGAAGAAGACGGCGCGCCGGAATCCGAGGACCTCGCAGACGCCCTCCACGATCTGGCGCACCAGGAAATCGTAGTCCTGCACAGCCCGCACGCGGTTGAGCAGGGAGTTGAACTCCTGCATGCTCTCCTGGCGCTGCCGTATGAACTCCGCGGCCACGGAATTGGCGGCGGCGAAGTACGAGTTCCATATCACCTCGGCCGCCGCGACCAGTTCCTCCACGGGATAACCCGCCTCCCGCCAGGTCCTCTTCACCCAGCCCCAGACCACCTCGCTGCCCACCTGGAAGGCGCGCAGCACCTCCACCAGCTCGAAACCCTTGAGGACGCGCATGTCCAGCTCCCCCCGGCGCGGGAGCTTCCCTTCCAGTCCCTGGAAGAGGATGAGGCATGCGTCACGCACCACGCCGCGCAACACAGGGAGGTAGGATTCCGGCATGTCGGTGAAGACACCGGACTCCGCGCGGATCCTCTCGACCACCTCCTGTACCATCTCGTCAAGGTGATCCCGCAGGAGCTCGACGGCCGGCGAATTTAACGGGGGCAAGCCATCCACCTCGCAACGTAAGGGGTCGTCGTTCATCCTATGGTGAAGTATATCAATTTCTGGTTGTTCTGGATAAAGGCCTCCCGGGGAACGGGCTCCACCTTGATCTCGAGTATGTTGCGGACGCCTCCCGTGGTCGGCACCAGCCCGGTGAAGGCCACCTGCACCTTCTCGCCGGGCCCTATGTTGTCGATGGTCTTGTCCTGCCGGGTGGGGGTGGTGTTCACGGTGGAATATAGGCTGAGGGTGACCACCACCCCGCTCTCGGGACGGTTTCCCTGGTTCTCGATGGTCACCGTGACGGAGACCTCGCTGACCGAGGGAAGGCGGTGCACGGTCTCGCCGCCCTGCTCGCTCACCGTTCCCTTGGGTTCGAGCTGCACCTGCCCCACCGCCAGGCCGTGCACTTCCGTGCCCCGCAGGGAGATGAGGAAGGAGCGCACCTTGTCCTTGCCCGCGTTCTCCCAGTCGGGCAGGCACACGGAATCGGGCATGGTTATGTCCTGGATGTTGTTCGCCGTGAGTGCCTCGCTGACCGCCCGCTTGAAGAAAAGGTACGTTCCGTCGGAGTACATCATCTCCCGCAGGTCCTCGGAGAGGCTGGCGGCGTATACGTCAAGGTCCACGGCGGTTACGGCGTTGATGATGTCGGGACGGAAGCCCCTCAGCGCGCGGTAGCGTTGCTCCATGCAGATGGTCAAGGCCTGGTGCGCGACCTCCAGGCTCTCCGGCGGCACCATCGCCTTTACCTGGCCCAGGAGGTCCAGGGCCTGGTTCTCCAGGTTCCCGAGGCTGGCGTCGAGGGCTTCCGTGTCGGCTATCAGCCGGTCCAGGGAGGAGCGGATGTTGTTCCATTCCTGGCCTATGGCGTTCGATGCCTCCACCAGGGTGCGGGTGCGGTTTGCGTACTCGCTGAGGGAGGAGGCGTCCTCCTTCTTTCCCTTCCCGCAGGTGAGGTTGAAGAGCCAGCAGGCGAGGAGGAGAAGGGCGACGCCCACCACTATCGCCGGGGCGGGGCTCCTCCGCCGGCGCCTGGAAAACCTCGGTGCGTTCGTCTGCGCGTACAACTTACCTTCCTCGCGATCCCGCCCCCTCCTCGCGCACCCACGGAGCGCCGTTCGACCACCGGGTATCCTCTCCCGCGGAGCCGTCACGGAACCCCAGCGGATCGTCTCCTTCCTCCGCGGCGTCGCCGGCACCGGTCACCCGCGGCATCAACCCCGGGAGCGGGCCCTCGGCGGCGTCCGTCCCGCGTGGGCGGCGTACCCTGAAGATTCTTCGGTCAACGGGAGGGGACTCCTCCCCCACAAGTTTGAAGGACGACCCGCGGCCGTCCTCCCGTTCCTGGTGGGCGAGGCGGGACTCGAACCCGCATGCCCGTACGAGCACTGGACCCTGAACCCAGCGCGTCTACCAATTCCGCCACTCGCCCGTTTCGTCATACCGTATAAGGGCAGAGATATTATACCAGACATCGGACGATACCAGGCATCGGACCGTTGCCGGGTCGAATACTTACCGGGTTGAATACTTGAGAGGTTGCCCCTTTCTTTTTGTTGATTTGTTTTAGCGGGATTATAGGGTGGTCTCCCGACCTTTTTCAACGCTGAAAACGACCACCGCAACGGCACGGCATCGTTGCCGGCGACGTTGTCGATGACGGGACGGCCGTCCATGTTCCCGCAGGGGAGGTCCTTCGGGGATACCCGCCTGGGCGATTGGTCGGGGATGCACGTCGGGGTGGTCCGGTGGCACGGCCAGTGGAGGCGTGGAAGGCGAGCCCCTTCCCGGGCGAGAGGTCCCGCGGCGAAAGGGTTACAATCATTGGGGCCGGCCTTCGGCCGCCGGCGAAGGGTTCGCGCCCGGGGACGCGGGCACGGCGGGTCACCGGGGTGGATTCCGGGAAAAGGAGGAGGCGCTTGGAGATAGGAAGGCTTCAGGAAACGGTAAGGGAGGCTTTCTTCGCGCGGGACGAAAGGCGCGGCGTGTGGGGCACCTACGCGTGGCTGGTCGAAGAGGTGGGGGAGCTCTCGCGGGCGCTGCGGAGGGGCGGACGGGCGGAGCTGGCGGAGGAGTTCGCCGACGTCCTGGCGTGGCTGGCCAGCCTGGCCAACCTCTGCGGGGTGGACCTGGTCGAGGTTGCGGAGAAATACGCGCGCGGATGCCCGAAGTGCGGCGGCATACCCTGTGCATGCCCCGAATAGAGGGCCCGAAAACCGATGCAATGCGCGGAACGCCGGCACTGCGTGAAGCGAGGGAACGGCCGTCCTTCCCGGCGACGGGGTGCGCTGCCGGAGGGGGCGCGACGCAGGGCTTACACCTTGGGGGTCACCTCGACCACCAGGTCCCCGTCCTCCCTTATCTCCCATTCCGCGCGGGCGTCCACCCCCGAGGCCAGTTCGTAGACACCCAGGATCAGGCCCACCATGGGCAGGTAAAGGCACGGGTTCTCCATGCGGAAGCGCAGGCCCCTCTCCCCCCAGTCCATCTCGCGCAGGTTGCCCAGGCCGCGCAGGGCCAGGGCGCGGCGGAAGTCGTCGAAGGTGCGGGCCTCGCCGAGGGAATAGAACTCGCCGCGCACGAAGCGCCGCTGGGCCTCGATCACCACCTCGGGTATGGTGTCGCCCAGCTCTTTCTGCAGCTCGTCAACGATGGTGTCTATGGTCGAGGGACCGAGGATGACCATGCGCCTGCCGCTTTCACGGTGCAGGATCATGCCGCTCGCGAGATCCCAGCGGTATTCCGCGAGGGCCCTGGGCCCACCGCACGTACCGCACCTCTCGAGCTCGATGTCGCCTTCCTTGTGGGTGTAGGCGATGGGGCGCAGGCGGTCCGCGAGCTCCAGGGGATGGATGGAGATGTGGCCCGTTATCTCGTGCTCGTCCGGTCCCAGCTCGCGGTAGCTGACCGCCACCTCCCGGCGGTCGATGGCGTTGAAGGAGCCCGCCAGGTCGCCGCAGAAGAGCGGCAGGCTGTAGATGCCCTTCGTGTGGATGGTCACGTAATCCCCCTCGTCGCGCACCCGCCTCAGCTTGGCAAGCTCGATGTTCCCGTATCCCATGACCTTCCCCAGGGCGGTTATGTTCCGGATAACCGGCTTCACCCCGGTAACCCTCACCACCGCCTTGACCACTCCAGGGAGGATGTGGTCGACGAAATCGAAGGTGGCGCGGCGCTTGGCCTCCACGATGATGCGCTCGATCGGCATGCCGATGATCTCCTCGACGTTGCGGAAGATGCCCGCGATGTTCTCGTTCTCGATGAAGATCATGCGGTGATCCGGGTTCTTGCTCTGTACGATGGTGCCGTCGCTCAACCAGCGATGTTCCCTCACTATGCGGAGTGAAGCGCCACATGCGCTGCAAAGTCTCCTGCCGGACATCTCCTCCCCCCTACTCGACCTCTGCGTTTCGGACCTACCGTGCGGTTTGTTCCCCGTCGATTTTTTCTACTCAATACTATGCGATTCCTGCCGATACGGGAACCCCGAAAAGATTCCGCTACGGACACGCCCTGCAATATCGATAAACGGCATGTCAACAATGTTGACAGGCCCGATACCGGGAACGCCCGGCAGCAGGGCCGTCAGTAGTATATCCATTCGAAACGCGAGCGCCTGTCCGCCCAGTCCACCATCCTGGCAAGCAGGGGACGGCGCCACCTCCAGGGTACCCTGCGCAAGGTGAAGAGGGTGTCGACGACCCTCGCCGCCGCCTCGCCCGGCAGGCCCCGCTCGAAGAGCCGCGAGTAGAGCTCGGCCAGGGGGTAGAACTTCTCCCTGGCGAAGGCGAAGGCGGGCTCCGAGAAGGCGGGGATGTCCAGCGCGCTGCGACCGTCGAAGATGGTGTCCACGTGGCGACCGCTGAGGTAACCCCTTTCCTCGCAGTAGGCATAGAGCCTGGTGTTGGGGTAGGGGTGATAGGTGGAGACCTGCAGGCAGTGCGGCCTGGCTTTCGCGTTGAGTTTCACCGTGTCCAGGAGAGCAGGCAGGTCCTCGTCCGGGAGGCAGGTCATGTTGGTGGACACCGTCTTGATGCCGTATTTCCTGCAGAGGCGGAAGGCCCTCACGATCTCCTCGTTGGACATGCGGCGCCCCAGCACCCTGCGCCGCAGCTCCTCGTTGCCGCTCTCGATCCCCATGCAGATCACCGAGCAGCCGGCCTCCGCGAAGGCCCTCACCGTCTCCTCGTCCAGCACGTTCACCCGCGAGTTGCAGATGAAGGGCAGGTCCACCTCCCGCCGGTAGCGGGAGGCCAGTTCCCGGAACCACTCCGGGTGCAGGGTGAGGATGTCGTCGTCGAAACGGATATAGCGCAGGCGGCCCTCCCTGTCCGCGGCGATTATGCCGTGGATTTCCCGCATGACGCTGTCCACGCTGCGGAAACGCACGTAGCGGCGGCGGTTGGGGTAGATGCTCCTCTGCGCGTGGTTGGAGCAGTAGGTGCAGCTGTAGGGGCATCCGCGGGAGGCCATCAGGGTGCCGCGCTCGTGCTGCTGGGGACAGAAACAGGACGGGTCGAATATGTCGCGGTCGGGAAAGGGGAGGCTGTCCAGGTCCTCGATGAGCGGCCGCACCGGGTTCCTGCGCACCGTGTCACCGACGCGGACCCAGAGGGAAGCGATGCCGCTGTGGTCCCTTCCCTCCTCCAGGGCTGCGCAGAGCTCGGCCAGCGCCTCCTCGCCCTCCCCGAGGCACACGGCGTCCAGGGGAGCCTCCTCCAGCGCGCCCGCCGGGTCGAGGGTGGTGTGGGCACCGCCGCAGATGGTAAAAATATCCATATCATCCTTGACCCAGGCGACCCACTTGCGCACGTGCGGGAACATGTGGGTGGTGCTGGAGAAGGCCAGCACGTCCGGGGCCTCCTCCCGCACGCGCGCGAGGAGCTCCTCCCTTGACGCCGGCCTCACCAGGTGGATGAGGGAGGTCTCGTGCCCTTCCCGCCGGAGGTAGGCGGAGAGATAGCCGATGCCCAGGTAGATGCGGCCTTCCGGGAGATAGCGCTCCTCGTCGTACTGGAAGAAGTCCGGGTATACGAAAGTGACCTTCAAAGCCGTTCTCACCCGCCTCGCGTCCCGCGCCCGCAAGCGGCCTTTCCCGCGGCGCCCGTTCACGGCGCCTTGGTGCGGAGCGAGCCGCCGGGCGTTCTTGCCGTCTCACGCCTCATTTTCCGCTCACGGGTTCACCCTCTTCACTCCACCGCGCGGCCGTCAAGCGGCCGGCACCTCCCCGTGCCGCGGCGCCCGCCGCCGCGCGGCATGCCGTGACCACACCATGCCGTGACCACACCATGTGACCACACCATGATATATTCCGAGAGGCCCCGGCACCAACCCGGCGGGGACGCGGCCGCGCCGCGTGCGGCCCGGGTTGGTGCCCGCCTTCGCGGTTCGCGTTAAGAATAGGCAGGTTTTAGGGGAAAGCAAATCTTGGGAGGTTTCTCCACGCAAAGGTGGAGAAACCACGGCGTTCCGCCTGTGAGCGGCCCTTTCTGTCCTCAAGATTGTCGTGGCCATTGTGGTCGTATCCAAGGTTGCGGTCGGGACCGGCACCGCTCTTCGGCGGTTCTCGTGATGGCGTCCCGGCCGCGGACGGCCTATCCCGCGCCCGTTGGGGCCCGGGGAGGGAATTCTCCCCGCCTGCAGTTCACGAGGAACCGCCCCATCTTGTCTCCCAGGCGGGGCAGCCTGGAGGTGGCGAAGAGCAGGGGGTTGATGAACCACGGGGTGTTCCCGTGGCGTATGGCCCTGGCGCCCGCACGGAAATATTTCCCGTAGTGCCGCTCGAGGGCGCAGGGATAGGCGGCGAGCAGGCCGGGGTCGTTGCCTCTCAGGGCGGAAGCTATGGCCTCCGCGGCCCAGCGCCCGCTCTCCAGGGCGTAGGCAATCCCCTCCCCGCTGACGGGGTTGGTGAGGGAGGCGGCGTCTCCCACCAGCACCACGTTGGCCCGCCGCGGGACGGCCCCTCCCATGCCCACCCGCAGCAGGGCGCCGCGCGGCTTCGTGACGGGGCGCGCCCCGTCCAGTTTTCCCGCCGCATGGCGCGTGCGGGTGCAGAAGCTCTCGAAGACGCGGTTGAGGTTCATGCGCCGCCTTTCCCGCGCGTAGAGCATGAAGCCCACGCCCACGTTGGCCGTTTCCCCGTCGAGGGGAAAGATCCAGCCGCAGGCGGGCGAGATGGCGTCCTCGGGGTAGATCTCCAGGAAATCGGACATCCCCCTCACCCCCTGCATGTAGCAGCGCATGGAGACTCCCAGGTAGCGGGGGTCATGACGCAGTAGCCCCAGCTTACCGGCCACCAGGGAGGAGGGGCCATCCGCGCCCACGATGTAGGTGGCGTATACCTCCCACCGCTCGTCCCCGGCAGCGACGACCACCCCGGGTACGGACCCGTCCTTCCAGGGAAGGAGGTCCACGACACGCCAGCCTTCCCGCACCTCGACCCCCGCCTCGCGCGCCCTGCGCAGCAGGATGGCGTCGAGTTCCCGGCGGGGCACCACGTAACCGCGGTCCGGAAAAAGGCTGCCCATGGGAAAGCGTACCTCCGTGACTCCGCCGTGCGTGGCGAAGAAGCGCATGCCGACGGTGCGCCGGAACCCGGCCGCCAGCTCCTCCTCCACGCCCATAGCCTGGAGCGAGTGCACCGCCCGTGGCGTGATCCCGTCGCCGCACACCTTCTCGCGGGGGAAGACCTCCTTGTCCAGCAGCAGGACGCGGAATCCCCCCGACGCCAGGAAGTATGCGGCGGAGGAACCGCCGGGTCCGGCGCCCACGATGACGGCGTCGTAACCGTTTTTCATGTTGAGGATTATAGCAGTAGGGTGGAGAAGCAGGGCGTAGCGGCAGGGCGGCGGAGGGGAGGCGGAAGGTCGCCGTGCGCCCCCGGGGGTCGGGGCTCTCCGGCGGCTCTCGGGCAGGTGTTCGGAAGGCGGGTGTTCGGAAGGCGGGTGTTCGGAAGCGGTCGGCGGCGGAAGGTCACAGGCGGCACCCCGCTGCCGGCGAGATCATCCTCCTGCGGCGACGGCGCGGCCGCACCCTACAAGGTACCCACGTATATGTGCACGTTACTACCTGATTCCACCATCGTGCCCGCGGCGGGGTTCTGGCTCACCACCTTGCCCACCTTGGTGGGATCCACGACCACCTGGGTATGCTCCACGGCGTGCAGCCCGGCATCCTCCAGGATGTCCTTGGCGTCGTCCGCCGTCTTGTCGATGACGCTGGGGACCTCCACCATGGCGGGGCCCTTGCTCACCACTATGGTCACCTGGCTCCCCTTGGCGACCTTCAGGTTGGCCAGGGGACTCTGGCGTATGACCTTGCCCTCCGCGACCTCCGAGCTCGCCTCCTCCCTCACCGCGACCTGGAAGCCGGCGTCGCGCAGCCTGCTCTCCGCCTCGTCCCGGTCCAGTCCCACCACGTTGGGCACCGTCACCTTTGTCTGTTCCACGCCCACCACCAGCCGCACGCTGGTCTTAGGGGATATGTACTTGCCGCTGGCGGGGTCCTGCGAGATGACGATGCCGACGTCGTCCTCGTCCTCGACCTCCTGGTTGGATATCTCGATGACCTTGACTCCCAGCTTGCGCAGGGCCTCCTCCGCCTCGTCCTTGTCCATCCCGGTCACCTTGGGCATCTTCATCTCCCGGGTGACGGTGATGTTCACCTTCTCGCCCTTGGCCAGGAGCGTGCCCCACTCGGGGTCCTGGGAGACCACGACCCCCACCTTCTGCGAGGCGTCCTCCACGTACTGGTCCTCCACATCCCCCAGGGCGAGGCCGAGGTCCTCGAGTGTCTGCCGCGCCTGCTCCTCGCTCATGCCCTCCAGGTTGGGGACCTCCACCTTCGCTCCCCCTCCCGAGAGGACCAGGGCGAGCACCACGCCGAGGACCACCAGCAGGGAGACGATCCCCGCCACCACCCAGGCCCAGCGGTGTCCCGGGGCGGCGGCGGACGGAGCCGCGACCGTCACGCCCTCCGGCAGCACGGGGGTGGCGGTGACCGGCATTCCCTCCAGGAAACGCAGGAGGTCCGCCTTCATCTCCTGGGCCGTCTGGAACCGGTTGGCGGGGTTCTTGGCCATGGCCTTCATGACGATGGCCTCCATGGTCGGGGGTATCTCGGGATCGATGACCGAAAGGGGCACGGGGTCCTCGCGCACATGCTTGTAGGCGATGGTCACCGGGTTGGGATCGTCGAAGGGCACCCGGCCCGAGAGCATCTCGTAGAGCACCACCCCCAGGGAATAGATGTCCGAGCGCCCGTCCACCTGCAGGCCCTGCGCCTGTTCCGGCGAGATGTACTGGGGGGTCCCCATGACCATGCCGGTCTGGGTCATCCCGCTCCCGTTGCCCTCTCGGGCGATGCCGAAGTCCATCACCTTCACCTGTCCCAGGCTGGTGATGAAGATGTTGTGGGGTTTGATGTCCCGGTGCACCAGGTTATGGCGGTGGGCGAACTGCAGCGCGGCGCAGATCTCGGCCGCTATCTCCGCCGCCCTCTCCGGGAGGATGCGGCCCTCGTTCTTCAGGATGTCCTTGAGGTCGCGGCCCTCCACGTATTCCATGACGATGTAATAGAGGTCCCCCTCGTTTCCCCAGTCGTAGATGTTGACGATGTTGGGGTGGTTCAGGTTGGCGGCGGCCTGCGCCTCGTGCCGGAACCTCTGGATGAAGGAGGGATCGGCGGCATACTGGGGATGGAGCACCTTCACCGCCACCTCCCTCCCCAGCAAGAGGTCATCGGCGAGGAAGACGTCGGCCATGCCTCCGCTTCCGATCTTTTCCTTCAAGCGGTAACGCTCATTGAAAACCCTGCCGAGCATCGAACCTCCTCGTTCCGGTCCCGAGTTTTCCTCCCCGGCCCACCTGGATTACTTCCATGGCCGCCGGGAAAATCCCTCCGTCGCGCCGTTTCCGGGCCCGGGCAACCGCCCGACGCGGGTTGTTCACGGGCGGCACCATGGCCACCTCGGGCGGCGGGAAACCTCGAACAGCGTGAAGCGGCGCTTCTCCCCGCGCGCCCCGGGGCCCGCGTCGCCGGCCCACTGCGCGCCCGCCGTATTTGAAGGTCTCCCGTCACCGCCCGGTTCCCGTTACCCCGCTGCACGTTACCGGAGCGATGCGCTCACGACCCCTTCCTGTTCACCACCAGGTTCACCGTCGCTCCCCCGGAGAGCTTGGCGCCGTACGGGGGGTCGGTCTCGACCACGCGGTTCTCGCTGTAACCCGGCGCTTCCCTGTAGGTCACCTCTCCCACGCGGAAGCCCCTGCTCTCCAGCACTATGCGCGCATCGTCCAGGGTGAGGCCGATGAGGTTGGGCACGGTGAGCGGGCCGAGGCTCTCCAGGACCTTGATCACCGTTTTTCTTTCCACCATGACCCCCACCATGGGGTCCTGCGAGATCACGTGGCTCGCTTTAACGTCCATGTCGTATTCCTTGCCCACCACCAGCAGCCCCAGGTCGCGTTCCCCGGCCACCCTGCGCGCCTCCTCCACGCTCATGTTGACCAGGTTCGGGACCTCGACCTTGCTGCCGCCGATGAAGGTGGAGATGATCCAGAAGAGAAGCGTTACGGCCGCGAGGCCCAGGAAGGCCGCGCCCGCCCAGATCTGCCAGCGTCGCAGGCGCGGCAGGGGAAGGGGCATCGCCGGCGCGGCGGCCTCGGCCTCCGCCACGGTCTCCTCGGGAACCACCTGGGGGATGGGTGCCATGGGCAGTTCCTCGCGCAGCGTGGAGACCGCCTCCCACAGGGCCTGGCGGGCGGTGGCGAAGCCCTTCCCGCCGGAGCTCTCCATGCACAGCTGCGCGAAGCGTCGCAATCTCGGGGGCACCTCCGCGTCCCAACGCAGCTTCCCGCTCCTTATGTCCCCTATCGCCTCGGCCTTGCTCCGTCCGGTGAGGGAGCGGTAGAGGAGGTATCCCAGGTCGCGCAGGTCCTTCTTGGCGTCCGCGAGAAGGGGAAAAGGGGTATCCGCCCCTCCCAGCAGGGTGGGGAACCCGGCATCGGAGACCTTGGCCCTTCTTCCCGGGAAGACGAAGACGTGCCTCTCGTCGAGGGAACCGTGGGCCACCCCCTGTTCCTCCAGGAACGCCAGTATCCTGGTCATCTCCACGGCGAAGTAGAGGGCGCCCAGTGGCTTCATCCTCCTCCCCATCTCCAGCATCTCGTGGAGGGTCTTGGCGTGCAGCATTTCCATGACCACGAAGGGCCTGTCCTCCTCCACCCCGTAGTCCATGACCTCCACTATGCCGGGATGGCGCAGGCGCGTCGCCCGGTGCGCCGCGACGCGGAATTGATCGCAGAACTCCCGGTCCGAGAGCAGGTGCAGCAGGGGAAGCTTCACGGCGACCTCCCTCTCCTCGAGCAGGTCGAAGCCGCGGAAGACCTCTACCGTGCGCCCCAGGGCTACCCGCTCGTCGAGGCGGTAGCGTTTCCTCAGGACCCTTCCTCTCCAGTCCTCGGACAGTTCCATCTTCACTCCTCAGGAAGCCCTTCCGCGATCCTCCGGGGTCGTTCTGGTTTCCATAACACTATCTTAATGAAACGCGCCCGCGCAAACAGCATACCCCGCGAAGAAAGGTCGGACGCTTGGGGCACCGCCCCTTTCCTGCTCGCCCGGCTGTTTTATCGGGATCGACGGGGTTTTTCCCTCGATCCCTTGCTGCCCTGGAGCGCCTGCCGGGACTTTACGGCATCCCCTTTACGGCATCCCCCTAGCGGAGGTGTGCGCGGAGACGCACCCATCGCGCCCCGGGGGGCGGCCGCGCGACGCCGTCGAGCCCACGGCGCGGAAAACGCCGCGTTCACGCGGTTCCCCGGCGGTGCGGCCTCCCCTACTTGAGGGCGGCTTTCAAGACCTCGCGGGCGACGGGGGCAGCCGCGGCCCCGCCGCTCCCGCCGTTCTCGATCACCACGGCGACCACCACGCTGGGGTTCCCGGCCGGGGCGATCCCCAGGAACCAGGCGTGGGGCGGCTTTCCCTCCACTTCGGCTGTCCCCGTCTTTCCGGCCACCGTCACCCCGGAGATGGCCGCCTGGGTGCCGGTGCCCTTCTCCACCACCTCCACCATCATCCGCAGAACTTCCCCCGCCGTTTCCGCCTTGATGGGGCTTCTCCACACGGAGGCCTCGTAGCGTTCGAGGATCTCGGCTCCCCGGCGCACCTCCTTCAACAGGTGGGGCACCATGATCTTTCCGCCGTTGGCCACAGCGCAACCCGCGAGGCAGAGCTGTAGCGGGGTGAGGAGAAGCTCGCCCTGTCCCACTCCCGTCCAGGCGAGTGAGACCGCGTCCATCTCCCCGGGCGATGGGATGGTGGAAGTGGAGACCGCGGGGTGGTCGAGCGGGGGCCTGTCGTTGATGCCGAGACGCTCGGCGCAGTCGACGAGCGCCTCCGCGCCCATGCGCACGGCCAGCTGGGCGAAGTAGGTGTTCACGGAGTAAGCCAATGCCGTTTCCATGGCTATGCTGCCGAAGCTGCGCGGGGGGTTCCCGTAGTTGGTCACGCGCGAGCCGCCCACCGACCACACCCCCGGGCAGTCGAAGGCGGTGGAGGCGGGGAGTCCCTCATCCAGGGCCGCCGCGGCGGTCACCACCTTGAAGCTCGAGCCCGGCGCGTACAGTCCCATGGTGGCGCGGCTCAAGAGGGGACTGTTCGCGTCCGTGGAGTAAGCCTCCATGGAGGCCTCGGCGGATGACGCCCCGCCCTCCCCCTTCTCCCGGCCCACCAGCGCGTTGGGGTCGAAGGTGGGCCAGGAATAGAGGGCCAGAACGGCGCCCGTCTTCGGGTTTATGGCCACCACCGCACCCTTGCGCGGACCCAGGGCGGAGGCGGCGGCCTCCTGCACCCGCGAGTCGAGGGTGAGGTAGAGGTCGTTGCCCTCCTGCAGGACGGCGGTCATCTCCTGCACCCAGCCGCGGGCGGGCTTCCTTCCCAACAGGTAGTCGTTGTACTGGTCCTCGAGGCCGGTCCTTCCGAACTGCGGGCTGTCGTAACCCAGCACGTGCGCGAAAAGGCCTCCCGCGGGATACCTCCTGCGGTAGCGGAATGGCCCTTCCGTCTCCTCGCTCTCCGCCAGCATCACGTCGTCGCTGGTATAAACCCTCCCCCGCGCGATGGAGTACTCCTCGACCAGCCTCCTCGTGTTGGCAGGATTTTCCATGAGACCCTTCTGCCCCCAGACCTGCAGGTAGCTCAGGTTTATCACCAGCACCAGGGTCACCACCACGAAGAAGCCCCCCAGGCGCTTGATGCCCCTATGCAACCTCCCCACCTCCCGCGGAAACGCACAACAGCAGTCCAAGCAGCAGGAAGTTGCTCACCAGCGAGCTCCCCCCGTAGCTCACGAAGGGGAGCGTTATGCCGGTGAGGGGAAGCAGCCTGGTCACCCCGCCCATGATGATGAAGGATTGCAGGCCGACGATGGCCGACAGCCCCACCGCCAGCAGCCTCCCGAAATCGTCGGGGCAACGCAGGGCCACGTACAGTCCGCGGCAGGTGAAGGCGAGGTAGAGGAGGGCCAGGGCCACCGCCCCGAAGAGGCCGAGTTCCTCCCCCGCCGAGGCGTAGATGAAGTCGGTTTCCACGAAGGGTATGAGGTCCGGGCTTCCCCTTGCCAGGCCGGTTCCCGAGAGGCCGCCGTCCGCGAAGGCGAAGAGGGACTGCGCTATCTGGTAGCTCTCGCCGTTGACCGTCTGCGGGTCGAGGGGGTCGATCCAGCTCTTGACCCTGCTCTCCACGTGCCCGAAGAGGAAGAAGGTCAGGGTGGCTCCCGCCAGGAAGAGGACGACCCCCGCGAGCACGAAGGCGGGACGCTCAGTGGACACGTAGATGACGGCCAGGAAGATGCCGAAGAAGAGGAGGGAGGAGCCGAGGTCGCGCTGGAAGATGAGCAGGAGGAGGGACAACGCCCACATGGTGAGCAGGGGGCCGAGGTCCCGCGGTCGGGGAAGGTTGAGCCCCAGCACCTTCTTGCCCGCGGAGGCGATGAGCTCCCTGCGCTCCGCCAGGTAGGCGGCGAAGAACACGGCGAGCAGTATCTTGGCGAGCTCCGAGGGTTGCAGGCGCAGGGGCCCGAAGACCAGCCACAGCCTCGCCCCGTTCACCTCCCGTCCCAGGATCATGGTGGAGAAGAGAAGCGCCAGACCGAGCAGGGCAAGGGTGTAGCGGTACCTCTCCATGAGCCTGTAGTCGCGCAGGAGGGCGACCAGGAGGAGCATGGCGAGCATCCCCACCCCCATCCATATCAACTGCAGCCTGGCCATGTGCGCGTTGAGGCGCAGGAGGAGGACCATGCCCACCAGGCAAAGGGCGGCGGCGAGCGGCAGGAGGACCGGGTCGGCGTGCGGGCGCAGGCCGCGCAGAACGAGGTGGGCGAGGAGGAAAGCCGCGCAGAGCAGCAGGGGATATGTCACGTTCGCGGCCACCACCCTGCCCTCGCGGGCCAGGTCCAGGGAAACCCATCCCAGGAAGGATACGGGAAAGGCGGCCCCGAGGAGCAGCAGTTCTTTCCAGCGCGCCCCCGTGCCGGGAGCAGCCGTTCCCGCGCCCCCGCCTGACGCTCCGCCTGCCGCTCCGCCGCCCGCCCGCGCGCGGCCCGCACGTGCTCCGCCGGCCGGCACGCCGCGCGCGCCGTCGCTCCCGCCCTTTCCCGCCGCGACCTTCATGCCCGCATCGGCCCTTCCGCGCCCGTACCCTCCGGTCTCCCTTCCGGGGCCGCTCATCCCCGTTTCCACCGCCGTACCTTCCTCGCTCGCTCGTCGGGGCCGCCCCTCCCGCCCGCGGGTTCACGAGGCAGGTCGCCCTCCTCCAGGTCGATGACGACCACGGTGACGTTGTCCTCCCCTCCCCTGGCGTTCGCCTCCGCGACCAGGTTGCGGCAGCATTCCTCCGTGTCCCGCACGCCCAGGAGTATCTTTTCCAGTTCCTCGTCCTCCAGGTGCGACGTCAGGCCGTCGGTGCACAAGAGGACCCTGTCACCCGCGCGCAGGTCGGGAGAGGAGAGGTCCACGACCAGGCGGCTTTCCATGCCGAGAGCCCTCAGGATAACGTTGCGACGTGGGTGTACGCGCGCCTGTCGCGGGGTGAGGAACCCCTCCCTCACCATCTTCGCCACCAGCGAGTGGTCGCGGGTCAGGGAGGCCAGTCCTCCCTCGCGTAGCAGGTAGGCGCGGCTGTCCCCCACGTGCCCCAGGAACGCGCCCTCCTCCAGCAGGAGCACGGTGAACGTGGTGCCCATCCCCTCCAGGGAAGGGTTTTCCGCGGCCATGCGGGAGATGAATTCGTTGGCCGCCAGGATGCCCTCGTGAAGCCTTTTCAGGGGAGGCAGACGCCTGTTCTTTTCCTCGAAGTACAGGAAACGCTCCACGGCGGCGGAGCTGGCCACCTCCCCCGCGCGGTGGCCCCCCATGCCGTCGGCGACGATGAAGATGCGCCCGTCCGCATGCCAGCTGTCCTCGTTGTTCTCCCGGACCCTGCCGACGTCAGAAAGGCCCGCGTAGCGCATTCCTTCTCCTCTCCGGGGAAATCCCCGCGCCGTCCCCGTTCCCTCCCGCGTAGCCACGTCGGCCGCGGGACGGCGCGCGGGTCCTAACGCCTGAACTCCATCAGGGTGTTCCCTACCTTGATGCTGTCGCCTCCCCGCAACTCGGTCGGGTAATTGATGCGCCGACCGTTGACGTAGGTTCCGTTGGTGCTGCCCAGGTCCTCGATGTAAAACCTCCCCTCTACCTGGTAAAGTTTGGCATGCAGGTTGGAGGCGAATTCGTCCTGCAGGCAGAGGGAACACTCGGGCGCGCGCCCGATCAGCATCTCCCTGCTCGCGTCCCAGTCCACGCGGCGCCGCCGGCCTTCCCTCTCCGCGAGCAGGAGGAAGGGCCCGCGCTTCCCGCTCACCTTGCGTGCCGGCCGGCGCTCCCCCTGTGCCTCCCGGCCCGGACTCAGTTCCCGGTAGATGGTCCTCGCTACCAGGAGGACGAAGACGTAAAGCAGGAAGAGGAAGGCGTATCTCAGGGTCACGTAGACTATCTCCGGCAAGACCTGTCCCCTTCCTTTCCCATCTTTTCCCTGTCCCGGAGGAACACCCGGCGCCCGAGCTCGCCGATGGAGGCCGCCGGCAGGGCTCGTCCCCCTCCTCTCCCCCGTCCGATCCCTTGCGGCGTCGTATTCATCACTCTCCCGGGGGCGGGCTCGCCGCATCTCCGAGGAGCCCGAACCCCATTTCCACGTCGCCGCACCGCAGGATATCCCCCTCCTCGAGCAGCCTCTCCCGTATGCGGCGTCCCCCCACCAGGGTCCCGTTGGTGCTGCCCAGGTCGCGCAGGACGTAACCCTCGGGGAGTCGCTCTATCTCCGCGTGGAACCGGGAGACGCTGGGATCCGGGAGCACGACGTCGTTCTCGGCCGCCCTTCCGATGCGCGTCCTCGTCCCCTCCATGACGTGGCGCGAGCCCGCCGCGCGCCCGTTCAGGACGGTGAGCACTCCCGGCCGCGTTTCCCCGCCGCGGCGGGCGGGCGCGCCCGCCGCGCCCTCGACGCCGCGCTTTTCCTCGCCGAAGGAGGAGCGCACCTCGAACTCCCCCTTTCCCAGCCCCTCCTCTTTTTGAAATGCAAGGCGGGGGCGGCTCGACAGGTGGTAATGCTCCCGGTTCGCGTACCCGATGACCAGGGATTCCAGCTCCGCGGCAAGGGAGGGTAACACCCCGGAGAGGTGTTCGTAGTCCACGGGGCTGAGCAGCACGGTGAAGCGGTGCGGCGCCTGTACCCCGTTCACCCCCAGCACGCGGGCGTCGTCCATCTCCTTCATCACGCGGCGCGCGATCTCCAGGGGATGAACGTCTCCCTTGAAAACCTTTGCGAAAGGCCCCTCGAAGGCCTTTTCAAGGCTCTTCTCGAAGCGGCGTAACAGTCCCATCACGGCATCTCCCTCAGGATCCCCCTCCACGCCGCGAATTCGCCCGTACCATCACCATGCCAGGAAGTCCCATCACGTCATCTCCCTCGGGATCCCCCTCCACCGATGACGTCCTCCACCTCCGCGATGCGGCCGGGGAACCTGGCCATCTCCAGGACGATCAGCCCCAGGGACACGGCCGCGACGACGACCCCCCGGAGCATCTCGCCGGTGAAGAGGTAAAGGAACATCCCCAGCACCGAGGACATGCTGGTGCCCACCCCCTGCAAACCGAAGACCCCCTCGGCGTAGGTCCATCCCTTCTCGCTGTCCCCGATATATGGAAAGAGTTTCCACAGGCGGCGGTAGAGGTAAAGGTTGAAGAACGCCCACGCGCCCAGGCCGACGGCCACCAGGGCGGCGGTGAGCGCGTTGAGCGAGGCGCTTCCCATGCCGGTGCGCCGCACGGACCATGGAGAGAGGGCGAGGAAGACGATGAAGGCCAGGAGCACGGCGGGTATTCCCCATCCTATCATGCATAACCTCAAGAGGACCCTCTTCTTCTCCTCCGCCATAAACCCGTCTTCCCTCGCGCCGCGCATGAACCCGCGCTCTTTACAGGACAAGTGCATTATACCAACAGCATCGGCGGCCTTAAAAACCCGCGGGCCGGTGCCGATAAGATAACTTGTGCGGGCCGCGGGGGTTTTCCGCTGCGGCGGGTTGACCGGCAGCCGCGTGGGGTGCGAGCTGCAGTGTTGCGGAAAGGTTAACTGGCGAGTGATAGAATTAGGTTAACGGATGGCTTTCGTTTCAACGCCATGGAGGTGGCCGTGATGGAATGTCCTTTCCATGCCGGAACCGAAGCGATAACCGCCTGCGTGCAGTGCGAGACCCCCATCTGCCCGCTCTGCGTATCGGAGAGCAACCAGGTACACCTCTGCCTGAACTGCTACAGGTCCCGCGTGGAGGAGCTTTCAGCCGTGCTGGGAAGCGCTTCCGTCCGCATGGCCAAGGAGCGCCGCAAGGCGGAGTCCAAGGTGGCGGTCGGACGCCGGGCGAAAGGCAGGGAGAAGGCGGCGGAAGCCCCGGTCGAGGCGCGCCCGGTCTTCAGCACGGAGGCGGCGGAGCCCATCTGGGAGAAGGAGGGCTTCGAGCCCTCCGCCGGCGAGGAGGCGGCGGAAGTCGCCGCGGGAATCGCTGCGGGGGTCGCGGCCGCCGAGGTGGTCGCCGAGGTGCCCCTTTCCAAGAAGGAGCTCGCGCGCCTGAAGAAGGAGGAGGCCAGGCGCCTGAAGGAGGAGAAGAAGCGGGCGCGCAAGGGAGCGGCGCCGGAGATGGCGGAAGCGGGAGCCGCCGAGGTGGTCGCCGAGGTGCCCCTTTCCAAGAAGGAGCTCGCGCGCCTGAAGAAGGAGGAGGCCAGGCGCCTGAAGGAGGAGAAGAAGCGGGCGCGCAAGGGAGCGGCGCCGGAGATGGCGGAAGCGGGAGCCGCCGAGGTGGTCGCCGAGGTGCCCCTTTCCAAGAAGGAGCTCGCGCGCCTGAAGAAGGAGGAGGCCAGGCGCCTGAAGGAGGAGAAGAAGCGGGCGCGCAAGGGAGCGGCGCCGGAGATGGCGGAAGCGGGAGCCGCCGAGGTGGTCGCCGAGGTGCCCCTTTCCAAGAAGGAGCTCGCGCGCCTGAAGAAGGAGGAGGCCAGGCGCCTGAAGGAGGAGAAGAAGCGGGCGCGCAAGGGAGCGGCGCCGGAGATGGCGGAAGCCCCGGTCATGCCCGAGCCGGCTCCCTTCTTCGAGCCGGCGCCGGAACCACCCTCCTTCGCGCCTCCCCCCGAGGCCGGCCCCGTTGCGGAACCCGGTAGGAAAGCGGCGGTCACGCCGGACATCACCTTTGAATTCCCCATAGAGCCCGCCACGGAGGGCATCAAGCTGCCGCGGCTCGAGGACAGGCTGGAATCCCTGCCGCCGCTGGAGGAGGAGGAAGGGCCTCCTCCCGGCATGGAACCCCCCGAGG
Source organism: Actinomycetota bacterium (assembly GCA_014360655.1). Classification (NCBI taxonomy): domain Bacteria; kingdom Bacillati; phylum Actinomycetota; species Actinomycetota bacterium. Next base: position 49,927 of record JACIXC010000006.1, read on the forward strand.
GCTTCTTCGACTAGTCGTTGCGGCGCAGGCGGGCCTTCCAGCGTGAGAGCTGCGAGGCCCAGGGGCTGTAGCGCGAGCCGTGCAGCGTCGCTCCGTGCAGCGAGGAGAGGAATCCGTCCGGACCGGCAAACTCTTCCATCTCGACGAAGACCCTTCCCACGTCCTCCGCCCTGTGGGCGTCGCTGCCCGCCGACACGAGCAGGCCCTGCCGTGCGGCGAAGGCGGCCGCCCTGCGGTTGGCGCCCCAGTATCGGGGTTTGCCGTTGAGGGCCTCCAGGGCGTCGATATGGCGGGAGAGTTCCCGCAGGCGCCGTGCAGTCATGCGTTTCAACTTCACGTAGTCGAAGGGGTGGGGGACGACCACCAGCCCCCCCTGCCGGTGTATGAGCTCCATGGTCTCGTGGGCCGGGAGGCCGGGCGGCACCTCCTCCCGCAGGAAAAGGCCGATGATCTCTCCCTCCACCGACCTTATCTCCTCGCCGGGGATGATGATGAGCTGCGGGAGAGCGGCGGCGAACTCCAGCCCTCCCCGCAGGGAGTCGTGGTCGGTGACCGCCACGCCCGCCAGTCCCTTGCGGCGGCAGGCCTCCAGCAGGCCGGCGGCGTCAAGGGTGCTGTCGAAGGAATGGACGGTGTGCACGTGCAGGTCGAGCCGGATCCTCATCGCGGCCGCGTCCCGCCTCTCAACGGAATTCCTCCGGCACCGTGCACAGCTCCTCGATGGAGTCGACGAGCAGGCGGAGCCTGGCCTCGTCCAGGAGGTAGACGCTGGCGCCTCCCACCGCGCCCAGTCTACCGGGAGCGACGCCGCCCTGCACGTCCACCACCGGGAAGGCGGCGAACTCCCGCGCCAGGCCGATGACCTCCTCCCGGGATAAGTCGCTCTCCAGGGAGTCGAGGGCCACGCTGAGGAACCACGCGGCTCCCGGGTATGCCGCCATCTCCTTGCCCTTGTAGAGTATCTGCATTATGAGGCGCTGCTGCTGCCGCACCCTCTCCAGGTCACCCTGCGGGTAATTGCGCGACCTGGCCATGACCAGCGCCTGGTTTCCGTCCAGGAGGGAGCTCCCGGCCGGTATGTACCCCGTCTTGGGATCGGATATGGCCCTGTCCAGGGTGACCTGCACCCCGCCGAAGAGGTCGACCAGCCAGCGCAGCTCGTCGAAATCCAGCACCAGGTAACGGTGGATGTCCATCCCCGTCACCTCCTCCACCGTGCGCACGGCGAGCCCGGCCCCGCCTACCGCGTAGGCTTCGTTGATCTTGCTGCGGCCGTGGCCGGGTATCTGCACGTAGGAGTCACGCGGGATGGAGAGGAGGCAGGTCTTCTTCCGGCTGCCGTCCACGTGGGCGATCATTATGACGTCGCTTCGCTCGTTGCCCTGTTGCGGCCTACCCATGCCGTGATCCAGCCCCAGGATGAGCACGTTCAAGGTACGCGACCCCAGGACCTCGCCGGGAGGGTAGAGGGGAGGTTCCTCCACGCCTGGGAAGGCCTCCCGGGGGATCTCGCCGCCGCTCTCCTCCCGCCACCAGGCGAGGGGGTCGATGAGGAGAAAGGAGCATGCCGCGGCGATGACGAGGGTCACGCACAGCGCGAGGACGCCCATCCCTTTTCTCTTCTTCCTCCCGGTCATCGCGCCTCCTCGGCCTCTCCATCCTTGCCGGGTCTCAAGCCACGCATCTTATTTCTCACCCTCCTCCCCCATGTCCTTCCCCGGGCTCGGCCCTGCGCGGGCTTCCCGCGAGTGCGCGCGCCTGCGGGCTGCGTGTATGATACCATCATCCCTGACAAGGTGGGCGACGAGGTCACTGGACGGGAGGGTACCTTGCTGGACTGGCTCCTTAACCTCGATTACACCCTGTTCACGTGGATCAACGGCCTGGCGGGCCGGAATGTCGTCGCCGATTCCGCCATGAAGGCCTTCTGCAACGACCACCTGGTCCCCTTCACCATCGGTTTCCTGGCCCTGGTCATGATGTTGAAGGGGCGCGACAGGGAAGACGACCGCCGCAACATCGCCGCCGTGGTGCGCCTGTTCCTCACCGTGGCCCTCTCCGCGGCGCTCATGCAGCTGGTGATCACCCTCGTGCACCGTCCGCGGCCCTTCGTCGACCACCCCGTGAACCTGCTTTTCTACAGGCCCGTGGACTGGTCCTTCCCGAGCAACCCCGCCACCGCCACCTTCTCCTTCTTCTTCTCCGCCCTCCTCTCGGACCGGCGTTTCGGCTGGTGGTTCCTCCCCCCGGCCTTCCTCATGTCCTTCGCGCGCATCTGGTGCGGCGTTCACTATCCCGGTGACGTGCTGGCGGGGATCCTGCTCGCCTTCGCCGCCGCCTACGCGGTGCACCGCCTCGATTTCCTCAGCCGCCCTTTCGTGTCCCTGGCCCAGGGCGTGGAGAGCAGGCTGCGCTCAGCGCTGAGCATGAGGGAGTGAGGGATGGAAGTCTTTCACGAGGACATCCTGGAGACCTTCCTCTTCTGTTTCCTGGCCTCGCTGGGGGTCATCCAGGTGATGGCGGCGAGGCGCGGGTGGCACGGGCTCTCCGTTTACGGGGGCCGCCTGCATAGGGGCGTGAATAACGCACTCGGCGCCGCGCTGCTCGTCTTCTCCTACGCCTGGTACTTCAGCGACCCCCTGCACCGCAACGTGCGCAACATCGAGGCTTTCATGAGCCTGGTCTGCCTGCTGCTCGGGATACTGGCGGCCTGCGCCGCCACGGCCGTCCTGGCGTCCCTGAGCGAGTCGCTACGGAGGCGCTTGCGAGAGCGCGCCGGGGCGGGTGAAAGGCCCCGCGGGGATGCGGGGGTGCAGCCGCGGGAGCTTGCCCTGCCCGCCGCGAAGGTCCTGCTTTCCCCGGGATGGGAAAAAATGGAACGCAAGGCCGTGGTCTTCGCCGAGGCGGGGAGAGGGGGCGAGAGGCTGGCGAGACGCCTGCTCCCCCACCTGGAACGCCATGCGGGATATATTTCCATTCACCCCCGGTGGCAGGGCGGGACGGCCGAGACGCATGGGCGGGGGGGTGGACCGGCGTTGCCGGAGATCCTGCGCGAGCTCGGGGAGCGGGGAGTGGAGGTACCGCCGGGCGCCGATCTCATCGGCCTCGGGTGGAGCGGCAACGCGCTGCTGCGGGAGCGCGGCCGCATCGAGGAAACATACCGGCCACGCCGCCTGCTCGCCGTCGCCCCGGTGGTGCCGGACCCCGAGCGCGCCATCCTGGGAGACTCCTTCCGCTCCGTTACCCCGTGGGACGCGCTGTGCCGCCTGGCGGGAGGAAGGCCCTGGAGGGAGGAGCCCTTCCGTGCCCTGCTGCGCCTGTGGGCTCCGCTCTTCCTGGCGTGTGTCGCCGCGGCCGTAGCGCTCACCACCGGGTTCGACATCCGGTGGAGCGTCCTGTCCGGCATCGCGGGTGGGAGCGTGGCCTCGCTCTGGTTGGCCTACTTCCCCGCCGCGCGCCGGGGCATCGTCGCCGGCGGGAAGGGCAGGGAGGAGAGGATGGTCCACGGCCTCTTCTGGGAGCACCTGCGCGGCGGGGGCTGCCCTCTCGAGGTGGTCGTCTGCGGGGACGACGCGCGCCTCTTCCGCGCGCGCCTTTCCTCGTGCGGCGCGTTGCGTGAAGCGCGGGACGGGTTGCGCTTTCACGTCCTGCCCGCTTCCCTGCGTGGCAAATTCTTCCTGGACCGCGAAGGAGTGCGCCGTCTCCTGGAACTGCTGGCGGAATAGCGCCCCCTGGTATGAAAATGTGCCCGGGGCGGGGTTGCGAGAGCGGGCGGGAGTCAACCGCGCCCCGCCACCATGACGTTCTCCACCGCAACCGTGGGAGCGCCCAGGCTCCCCTCGAAGGGCAGGACGCGCAGGTCCTCTCCCACCGCCACCGTGTCGCGCAGGAAATCGAGGGCCTTGCCGGCCAGGGTGATCTCCCGCAGGGGCTGGCGCAGCTCCCCCTTCTCGATGCGCAGGCCGAGGGCACCCAGCGAGATCTCCCCGCTCACCGGGTTAGCGCCGGCGTGCGCCCCCACCACCTGCAGGATCAGCACCCCGTCGTCCACCTGGCGGATGATGTCCTCCCGCCTGCCCCGCCCCGGCTCCAGGAGGAGGTTGCTGGCTCCCACGCGCGGCCTCTCGCGGAAGGAGGAACGGCTGGCGTTGCCGGTGCTCTCGACGCCTGAGCGGGAGGCGGTGTAGGTATTGTGCAGGTAACCCTGCAGCACGCCCTCCCGGATGAGTTCCTTGCGCCGCGTGGGCACCCCCTCGTCGTCGAAGGGAGAGGTGGAGGGGAGACCCGGGAGCGTGCCGTCGTCCACGAGGGTGACCAGGGGCGAGGCTATGGTTTCCCCCAGCCTGCCGGCAAGGAAGGAACGCCCCTTGAGCACGGCTTCCGCCGAGATGGCGGACGCCAGCATGGCCAGGAATTCCGCGGCCACGAAGCTGTCCAGCACCAGGGTGGTGCGCCGCGAGGGCATGCTGCGCGACCCCAGGAGGCTGAGGGCCATGTCCGAGGCCTCCGCCGCCACCGCGGCCGGGTCTAGGTCGGAAGGCTTCACGCCAGTGCCGAAGGAGAAGCCGGTCTGCGATTCCCCGCCCTCGACCGCTATGGGGAAGACGTAGCAGTGGCAGTGCGTGGAGCGGTAATGGCCGCACACCCCCAGCGTGTTGGCCACCGCCACGGTGGATACGGAGTCCGCGAAGACCGCCGTTTCCACCCTGGCGATGCGCCCGTCGCGCGCCAGCGCGAGCTCCTCCAGGAGCAGGGCCATCTCCACCTTGCGCTCCGAGGCGGTCTCCTCCGTCTCGGGATGGTATATCCCCAGGTCCTCGGCGGGGTAATCGCCCGGCTCCGGCAGGCGGTTGTGCTCGTCCGGCTCGCTGAAGCGGGAGTTGGTCACCGCCTCCTCGACGGCCCGCCTCACGTCCTCCCACTCCAACCCGCTGCAGTACGCGTAGCCCAGGCGCCCCTCCCGCAGGGCCCTCACCCCCACGCCGCGGGAGTGGGAGTAGCGCAGGCTCTCCACCTCACCGCCGTACGCCTTCACCGTTAGTCCCCTCTGCTCCTCGGCGTACAGCTCCAGGTCCACCCCCTTCCCCGCCAGGCGCCGTCCCGCCTCCAGCCATTCCCCGGCGAGATCCCGCAGACGCGAAGCGTCTTCCATTCAGACCACCTCCGAGGTCCCGCCGACCACCATCTCCCTGACCCGCAGGGTGGGTTGCCCGGTACACACCGGCACCGCCTGCCCCTCCTTGCCGCACATTCCCGTGTCGAAATCCAGGTCGTCGGCCACGGCGTCGATGTCCGCGAGCACGCGCGGCCCGTTACCGATGAGGGTTGCGCCCTTCACCGCCTCGGCTACCTTTCCCTTCCTGATCATGTAACCCTCGGTGACGGCGAAGATGAAGTCCCCGGTGACCGGGTTGACTTCCCCGCCCCCCAGCTTGCGGGCGTAGAGCCCGAGGGGCGTGTCCGCGATGATGTCCTCGCGGCTCGTCCCGCCCGCCTCGATGTAGGTATTGGTCATGCGGGGGATGGGCACGAAGCGGTAGGACTGCCTGCGGCCGTTGCCGGTGGGGGCCGTCCCGTCCCGCAGCGAGCGCTTGCGGTCGTTGATGAAACCCATCAGCACCCCTTCCTCTATGAGGGGCGTGCGCGAGGCCCTCACGCCCTCGTCGTCGAAGCAGAATGAGCCCCAACGGTTGGTGAGGGTGGCGTCGTCATAGGCGTTGACCAGCCGCGAGGCCACCCTTTTCCCCAGCTTGTCCGCGAACACGGAGGCCTTTTTGTAGACGGCGTCCGCCTCCAGGCTGTGGCCGCAGGCCTCGTGGAAGAGGACGCCGCCGGTCCCGTTGGCGATGACCACGGTCATGGGGCCGGAGGGCGCCGGCCTGGCATCCAGCATGGTCAGCGCCTGCAGGGCGGCGGCTCTGCCCGTTTCCTCTGGTGGAAATCTCTGGAAGAGCTCATACCCGCCGAGCATGCCCGGGCTCTCGTGGCCGGTCTGGATCTCCCCGTCCCTGGCTGCCACCGCCTGCACCACCATGCGCACGCGCACCCGGTTGTCCTCCACCATCTCTCCCAGCGAGTTGGCGATGAACACCTCCTGGCGGGCGTCTCCCAGCATCACCACCACCTGGACGATGTGCGGTCCCGCCTCCCTTGCCGCCTGGTCGGCCCGGCGCAGGAGCTCTATCTTCTCCTCGCGCGCGTACGAGGCGATGTCCAGCAGCACCGGATGCTCCTCGCGGCGCGCCAGGGCGCGCAGGGGCTTTTCCAGGCCGACCGTTTTTGCGCCCCCGTTGCGCGCCGACGCCGCGGCGACGAGGGCGGTTTCCTCGAGGGCCGCGGGGTCCAGGTCGTTGGTATAGGCGTAGGCCACCGACTCGCCGCGTATCACGCGCACCCCCGCCCCCACCTCGCAGCCGGAGGCGTTATCCTCCACCCTGCCCTCCTCCAGGCGCAGGTTGTACACCGACCTGCGCTCGGCGAAGACCTCGGCGAAGTCGCCCCCCCGCGACAGGGCCCTGGCAAGCACCCGCCGCGCCGTTTCCCCGTCTATCATCGTCATCGCCACCTCCGTGTTCCGTTGCGGCCGCGTCACGTCGCCAGGGGGATCTCGAAGGTGAAGACCGCCCCTCCGCCCGGTCTGTTCTCCGCCCAGATCCTTCCCCCGTGGGCCTCCACCAGCTGGCGGCAGATGAAGAGCCCCAGCCCCACGCCGGCATAAGAGCGGCGCAGCGAGGCGTCCGCCTGGTAGAAACGGTCGAAGATGCGGTGCAGTTGCGCGGGGTCTATCCCGATGCCCTCGTCCATCACCTTCACCTGCACGCGGTCGTCCCCGACCAGCCCCTGTATGCGTATCTCCCCCTTCCCCCGGGAGAACTTCACCGCGTTCGAGAGAAGGTTGGAGAGGACCTGCTCCAGGCGCCGCGCGTCGGCGACCACGGGGGGGAAATCCCGCGGGAAATCCACCACGAGGGGTTGTTCGGTCACCTTTCCCGCGTACTCCCCGGCCACCCTGCGCGCCAGGGCGGGAAGGTCCAGCACCTCCTTCTGCAGCCGTATCCTGCCCATCTCCAGGAGGGAGAGGTCGAGGAGGTCGTCCACCAGCGAGGAGAGGAAGCGGGTCCTCTCCATGATAACCCTCAGCGAGTGCAGTTCCTCGTCATAGGTCAGGCTCTCGTAGTAATCGTAGATGGTCTGGGCATGGCCGGCGATGAGGGAGAGCGGCTGCTTCAGCTCGTGCGTGACGGCCGATATGAAGTTGGACTTCATCTCGTCGAGGCTGCGCAGCTCGCGGTTGGCCCTCTCCAGCTCCTCCACGTGTGCCTGCAGTTCCCGGTAGAGAAGGGCGTTTTCCAGGGCGGTCCCCACCTCATCCGCCAGGGTCCCGAGGGTGCGTTTCATATCTTCCGGGAGCGGCCGCGCGTCCCCGGCGGCCAGGCAGAGGAGACCGAGCGTGCGGGTGGGCGAGCGGAGGGGGAGGGCCGCGAAAGAGCCGACGTCCCGTGGGATGCCGATCTCTCCCGCCACGCCCTGTGGCGCGTCAAGGATGGCCGCCTCGCCTTTCCTGGCAATTTCTCCCAGAAATCCCTCCTGCAGGCTGACGGTCTCGGGCATGTCCGCAGCCCTCTCCGCCGGGCAACGCCGGTAAAGCAGCCGCAGTGACTCCCCCGACAGCAGGTAACACCATCCTATCTCGTAAGCGGTGATGTCCATGCCGGCGCGCAGGGCCCTCTGCAGGATCTCCTCCGGCAGCATGGAGCGGCGCATGGAGGATATCATCTCGTTCAGGATGCGCAGCTCCGCCGTCCTCTCTCGCACCTTTTCCTCCAGGGCCTGGTGGCTGCTCTGCAGGGCGTCCGCCATGCGGTTGAAGCCGGTCGCGAGGGCGCGCATCTCCTCGCTCCCGCCGATCTTGACGCGATAGGAAAGATCTCCCAGTCCCAGCTTCTCCGCTCCCCTCTGCAACCTCAGCAACGGGGCGGCGAGCCTCCCGGCCAGCAGGAAGGAGGCGAGCAGCGAGGCCAGGGCCAGTCCCAGCACGATGAGTACGATGCCGTTGCGCAGGGAGGCGAGGTCGGCGAAAGCCCGTTGCGCGTCCTCTTCCACCATCACTCCCCACCCCAGCTCGGGGATGAAACTATGGCTTCCCAGCACCCTCCTGCCCTCGTAGTTCAGGTATTCGGAAACGCCGCTTTCCCCCGCGGTCGCGCGGCGCACCCCTTCCGTGTCCAGCGGGTTCCCCAGGAGTTCCAGCCCTGTTTCCTCGGCGGCGCGAGGCGGAAGGGTGAGAAGGCGCCCCTCCGCGTCGACGAGATAGACCTCGCCGGAGAGGCCCACGGAGAGGGAGGCGAGCTCGCCGCCCACTCCCTCCGGGGTGAGATCGCCCGCCAGGACGGCGATGACGTTCCCGCCGGCGGAGATGGGAGCGCCCACGGTCATCAGGATCTCCTCCTGCGGGGGGTCGCCCACGCGTCGGAAGGGGACGATGCCCGTCTCTCCCGGCGCGAGGCCCGCCAGCCCCTCCTCCGCCCTTCCCCGGTAGGCGGGGTCGGTGCTCGCGAGGAAGATGCCGTTGGGCAGGAAGACGTTCAGGCGCCTGAAACCGGGCACCTTCACCTCTGCCTGTTCGAGCGCGGACCTGAGGCTCTCGGGGCGCGAACCCTCCATGTACAGCCTGCCGGCGACCTCCGCCAGGACCTGCATCTCGCGCCGCAGGGTGGGGATCCACACCTTCTCGATGACCTCCCGCACGTCCTGCCCGATGTTGGCGAGGTTGCGCGAGACCTGGTCCCTGACCAGGGAGCGGGCGATGTAATAGGAGGCGCCTCCCACCGAGAACCCGGCCAGGGTGCTGATGAGGAGGAGGGCGAGGAAGGTCCTCCCCTTCAGGCCCCCGAAGATCCTGGCGAGAAAGCGCATCCCTGTCCTCTTCCGACGGCTGCGGTTTCGTCAAGTCGATTATAATGCAACTCGCGCACCCATGAACGATGCCGCCCCCTTGCCCGGACCCTTGACCCGCTCGCCCGCCCGTGATCGGGAGGCGCGGCGGCGCTCACCCGCCACGCTCACCCGCCACGCTTGCGGGCTCCCTTTCCCTGCAATAAGGTGGAGGGGTGGGGGTTGAGGACCGGGAGGGGAAGGGGGGTGAAAGGTCTCCAGGGCGGCTGTCGATGCGGCTTGCCGTACACCTTCCCTGACGCCGGGTGTGGCGAGGGGGGTGAAGGGGAGCACGCGCGGGGTCCGCGGGCGGCATCTCTCGCCCGTGCGCACGGCTCCCCCGTGCGGGGTTTCACGGGTCCGTAGGGGTGATGATGGGCTTGGCCGAGCTGCGGGTAGGCACTTCGGGGTGGCATTACCAGCACTGGAAGGGCCTTTTTTACCCTCCCGGCCTCGGCAGCGGCGAATGGCTCTCTTTCTACGCCGAGCATTTCGACACCGTTGAGATAAACAACTCCTTCTACCGCCTGCCGTCGCGCGAGACCTTCGTTTCCTGGCGTGAGAGCACCCCCGGAGGGTTCACCTTCGCCGTCAAGGCGAACCGCTTTATCACGCACGTGAAGAGGCTCAGGGACCCGCATGAGCCGCTCGCGCGCTTCCTGCGGAGCGCCGCCGCCCTGGAGGGGAAACTGGGACCCATTCTCTTCCAGCTGCCCCCGCGCTGGAAGGCGGCGCCGGAAAGGTTGCGGGACTTCGTGCGCTCGCTGCCTCCGGGGCACCGTTACGCGTTCGAGTTCCGCGATCCCTCCTGGTTTGTGCCCGAGATATACCGCATCCTCGCGGAGGCGAACTGCGCCCTCTGCGCCGCCAGCTCCCCCTCCTTCCCGGAGGTGCGTCGCGCCACCGCCGATTTCGCCTTTCTGCGTTTCCACGGCGGCAGGGTCCTTTACGGGTCCAAGTACTCGCGCGAGGAGTTGGGGGAATGGGCCTCCTACGCCCGCCGCCTGCTGCGCGAGGGGCGGGACGTCTACGCCTATTTCAACAACGACGCGTACGGCTACGCCCTGGAGGACGCCCGCCTCTTCCTCCGCCTCCTGCGGGCGTGAGGGGATGCGGCCTTGCTCCGCCTTTTCCTCGTGTTCCGTGAAGAGCGTTGCCCGCGAAAAGCGGCTTCGAGGCCGCTTCAGTCCCGGCGGTAGACGTAGTAGGTCCCCAGGGCCTTGGCCACCAGGCGGTCGCCTTGCGGACCCAGGTTGACGACCTCGGACTCCAGCACGGCGATGCGCGACCTGCGCTCGAGCACGCGCGTGTCGCACACCAGGGTGCCGGAGCTCACGGCCGCGAGGTAGGCTATCTTTATCTCCACCGTGGCGCAGAGCTCTCCCTCCGCGAGGATGGAGTAGAGGGCGCCTCCCATGCCGGTGTCGGCCATGGAGTAGATGACGCCGCCGTGCAGCACGCCGTGGGGGTTGAAGAGCTCCTCCCGCACCGGCAGCTCGCAGCGGCTCCTGCCCTCCCCGCAAGCGCTGAAGGTGAGGCCGATCAGTTCCCCGAAGGGGTTGAAACCCCCTTGCCGTTCAGGGAAGCCGCTCTTCATCTCGTCCCCCGTTCTTTCCCAGGTATCTCATCACCTCGCGGTCGCTGAGGTCGTGGAAGTCCCGGTAGAAGGATGCGACGGCGAAAGGGTAGTGGTGGGATACGTGCAGGCAGTGGAAGTGGTCCACCAGCGGCCTGATCCTGCGGGCGGTCCCGTCCGGGCTCACGGGAACGGCGACGCCCACGCTGGCGGGATGGAATTTTCGCACCATCTCAACGGCGGCGATCATGGTGTAGCCGGTGGCCAGCCCGTCGTCGGTGAGGATCACGTTCATCCCCGCGAGATCGGGAAAGGGACGGTCGCCGCGGTAAGCCTTCACCCTCCTGCGCACCTCCACCAGCACCCGCGAGGCGATGTCGTTCACCTGTTCGGGCGGCAGGCGCAGGTGCTGCATCATCTCCTCGTTCAGATAGAGGGAGCCGTCGGGGGCGATGGCCCCGAAACCCGCCTCGGGATTGTGGGGAATGGGAAGCTTGCGCGCCACGAGGACGTCGAAGGCGCCGCCCAGCTCCCGGGCCATGCGGTACCCCACGGGGATGCCGCCCCGCGGTATGCCGAGGACCATGAGCTTCTCCCTCGGTCCCACGTACGACTCCGCCAGCCTTGAACCCGCTTCCTCGCGGTCCTTGAACAGAACGGGCATGACCTGCCGCCTCAGCCGCCTTTCGGTTTTATCTTCCGTCAAGAGGATTATAGCCTCATGCCGGAGAGTCTAACCCTCTCTCTTATCGGGTGCCGTGCGGGCGGGTGGAGAATCAACGGCCGTTACCGCGGCTCGTTTCACTGCAGGCGGAGGATGACCAGCCCCTGCGTCTTATCCGTCACGAACACCAAGTCATCGAGAGCGGCCAGGCCTGTGATCTCCGAAAAACCTGAATATACAGCCAACTTACGGGGATCGCCCGGGTCACTGACATCGATGGCGGCTATCCCGCACTCCAGCCTGTCCATCCACGTCTCGTGGGCGATACCATATATGTAGCTGACATATGCGACATCTCCGGATACGGCAACCTCTCCCATTATCTGCCGGCAGGCGGTGGGAGATATCTGGTCCGCCGAACTGGCCAGTATCTCCTTGAACCGTCCCAGGGTGGTGATGCGTTGAGGGTCGCTTATGTCCACTATGAACAGGCCTTCATCCCATCCAGCCGCATACGCGACGTTCTCGTTGAGGCATAGATCGGACCCCCAGCCGGTCTCGAGCCCGGAGATCTCCTTCGGCTGTGAAGGGTCGGTGGCATCGACCACGTGCAACCTGTTGGCGATGATATAGCCGATTCCGTCGCGGGCGGCAACCCCCGGGTTGACGACGTTGGAGTTGAAAACGAACTCGCCCAGCAGTATCGACCGGGGGTCCTTGGTGAGGTCCCAGAGGACTAATCTGCCGCTGGTCGGCATGTACACCGTGGTCCCGTCGACCGCGAGGTTGCCCAGGAAACCGAACCCATCACTCGCCTCGAATCTGAGCTCCACGATCTTGCGAGGTGCCGATGGTGCGCTCACGTCCATCATCACCAGCTCGCCGTAGTCCATCTCGCCGCCCTCTATATCCGCCTGTTCTATCACGTAGGCTTGGTTGCCGGCCACCACCACGCTCTTGGCGTTATCGAGCTGGCATACGCCTATATTCTCGGGGTTGGAGGGATCGCTCACGTCCAGCACCACAAGCCCCCCTTTGCCGTTGGCCAGGTAAGCCGTGTCGCCGCTGACGTATATGTCGGAAGCTGTCCAGGGGGTCTTCCATTCACCAACCTTATAGAAGGCCACCTCCTCTTTCGCCGTGGCAGGTGCTTGTCCCACCCCCACCAGCATCGCTGGCGGGATGAACCAAAGAGTGGTGACGACGATCCCTGCCGTGAGCATGTTTATAGCTCTGTAACGGCTGTTCGGGCTGTGTTTCCTCCAGGATATGAGTCCCCCCAGGAGACCCAGCGACGCGGGCAGCAGCCACCACCAGCTTCTTACCGGGGGTTCGAGACGCCCGCGTACCATGTCGCTGGAAAGACCGCGCCTCAGGCATAGGAGGCCTAGGACAAGCAACGGCAGGGTGAGAAGGAGGAAGAGCAGAAGCCTTGCAAGGCGGGAATCGCCGGGAACCACGAAGAGCGCCGTTATCTGCCACCCCAACCACAGCGAGAGGAGTACCACCCCCGTCCACAGCATCGCCGGCCTTACGAGGAGCTCTTTGGACGGGAGGTATGGGGGCGGCGCCTCCTCCGCTTCCTTCGATAGGATGACCTGGACTATTTCCGCCAGCTTATGCAGGTGCTTCTCCAGGGGAGGGGTGATGGCGTCGAGCCAGTGGGTGGCGCTCAGGAGGTATTCCATGTCTTTGCTGGGAGGGAAATCCTCGATCCGGAAAGGGATTATGGGGATCCCCAGATGAACCGCCCGCTCGACCTCCCTGAGTACTTGGGGTGACCTGTTGGAATCGTTGGAGAAGACGAGCACGAAGACGCGGCTGTTGTTGATGGCCTCCACTATAGCGCCGGGAAAGGAGGTGCCGGGCTGTATATCCCTAGGCGCGATCCAGCAGCGTATCCTGTTCTTCTCCAGCTCTGCGCAAATGGCGTCGGCGATGAGCTTGTTCCTCCCGTAGGAGGAATGGCTAATGAAGACATCGTGAGCCACGCGTCCGCTACCTTCCCCTCGTTCACCCTACCCCGGTTGTTCGTGCGTCGAGAGAGCGAAAAGCACACGGGATACCGATCCGTCCTGGTCCAGCTGTCGCCCGTTGGTGGACAATACCACGTATCCTTAGCCGCTTCGAAGTGATTATACCATGGATTGGGTTGTTTGCACGGACACGGGGCTCGCCATGGGGGATGAGGAGCCTTCTCGCTGCCCGTCACGACCCGGGAGCGCCTGCCGGGATGACGAGGTTGCCCTGGCCGTGTTCCCGATGCCAGATGTTCAAAGCCGTATCTCCTAACGCCGCGAAGCTACGTCAAGGCAGGGAAAGAATGTTCCTATCGCCCCTGGACCCGTGAAAGGTCGCCGAGACGGAAGGGCCTCGCCCGGGACGCTTTTCGGCCTGCGGGTCATGGGCCTCCTGCCGATTATGAAGGTTTGAGCGCTGGCTTGTGTGATAATGGGCTCGTGGTCGGCGAAGAGGAGAGGAGGAGCGGTGTCCAGGCCATTCCCGGAAGATGGAAAGGGGTTCAACCCCTTCGACGACCTCATAGGGCTGCGGTTCACGGAGCTGGGAGAAGGGCGCAGCCGCTGCGAGCTGGAGACGAGGAATGACCTTCTCAACCCCCACGGCGTGCTTCATGGAGGGGCCCTCTATGCCATGGTGGATACGGGGATGGGGGGAGCCCTCTACACCCTTCTCGGCGAGGACGAGCTCTGCGCCACGGTGGAGGTGAAGATAGCCTACTTCAGGGTGGTCAAAGAGGGCAGGCTGGTCTGCGAGACCAGGGTCATCGACCGCCGGCGCCACATCGCCATACTGGAATGCGAGGTTTGGAGCGGCGGGGAGCTGGTGGCCAAGGCGCTGGGCACTTTCTACATCTACGGGAGACCGGCCGGCGCGCGGTCAGGACCGCCCGAGGATCCTCTTGGCCAGGGCTAGCAGGGCGACGGCGCCTCCCACCCTTGCCGCGGGCCGGATGAGGGGGATGAACCCGCTCCTGGGCTTCCATTCCACGTTGAGGGTGTGCGCCTTGCCCAGCCTGTCCAGGGCGATGATCTCCGCGCAGCGGTTGGCGGTCCAGATAGCCGCCTCCATGCCGCCCGAGGACACGGGGGTGCTGGTGTAATCCCCGGCCAGGTAGAGGTTGTCCAGGGGGGAACGCTGGTATGGCCGGTGCCTCTCCATGCCCGGCCAGGCGCGGTATACTCCCTGGCGCTCCCGTACCACCCTGTACTTGCGCACCTCGGCCTCACGTGCGGTCGGAAAGAGGGAGCGTATCTGCCGCAGGGCGATGTCGAAGATGATCTCGTCCGGCAGTCCCTCGATGTCGTCCGCGGGGGCGAGCACCATCTCGAACATGGAGCCGCCGCCGAAGAGGTGCGGCAGCACGTTGGAGAGGTCCGCGAAGGTGTTGAAGATGCAGTTGTTGGAAAATATTGTCACGTCGATGTCGGTGAGCCTGCGGTCGAACCACACCTGCAGCGAGAGGGAAGGGGCGCGGTGGAAGTGCCAGAGATCGCGGAAATAGGCGTAGCGGAAGGCCTCGCCGGGAAGCACCCTGCGCAGGGCGAAGGGGGTGAGGCAGGAGACGTAGAGGTCCGCCGCTCGTTCCTCCTCGCCGTTTACGGTCACGCTCCTCACCCTTGTTCCCTCCAGGTTGATGGAGGTCACCGCCCTGCGCGGCTCGGCGGCACCGCCCTTCTCGCGGATGTATTCCAGGCAGGTGTCCACCCAGATGTCCCCCAGCCCCCCGTTGGCGAAGCCCACGCGGGCGCTGTCGGGGTCGGCGGAGACCTTGCGGAACCAGTTGAGCATGACCTTCGCGGAGACCATCCAGGAAGGGGTGAAGGTGAGGCCGTTGATGCCCGGCTCAAGGGGCAGGAATGCCTGCGCGGGCGCGAGCCTGTAGGCCCACTGCCCGAAGGTCATATCGTCCAGCCTTTCCATTCTATGCTGCGAGTAAGTCACCGCCCGTCCCATGCCGGCGGCGGCGCAGAGCAACCTCCACCTGGGCACGGCCCGGTATGACCTGAGCAGCGCGAAGTAGGCGGCCGCGGCGTGCAGGGGTGCGGGCAGGGCCGGGAAGCGCAGCGCCGCCTCCCTACCGCCCTCCTGCATGTAGTAGAACTCGCTCTGCTTCCATATGATGTTTTCCTCGATGCCCAGCTTGCGGAAGAACTGGAGTACGTTGGCATAATATGGAAAGAAGACGTGGAGGGCGTTGTCGATCAAGTCGCCGTCCTCGTCCCTCCACGAGCTGGCGCGCCCCCCGAAGATCCCCTCCGCCTCCACCAGCTCGACCTCCAGCCCCAGGTCCAGCAGGTTGACGGCCGTGGCCAGGCCGGACATCCCTCCCCCCATGACCAGAGCTTTCATGCTCCAACACCCCTTTCCGCGCCTCGTTCCCTTGCTCCTCCGCATGCCGTCCGGGAACCGCCTCGCCGGGAAAAGCGACGCGGCGCCTCTCTCCCCTCCCCGGGAACCAGGAGGGTCCCTTCGTGATAATATTATCCGAAAGGGGTCAGGTCGGTGCACCCCGCCGCAGGAGTCACTCGGGGAGGGAGGTATGGCCATGTCCGTCGTCGCCGTCACCGGTTGCTCGGGTTACATCGGGTCCAGGTTGCTCCACTACATGGACGGGAGCGACAGGGTCTCAAGGATACTGGGGATCGACCTGAACCCCCCGCGGTACCAGACCCCGAAGATGGACTTCCATCGCCTGGACGTGCGGGATCCCCGCCTGGCCGACCTCTTCGTGCGCAACGAGGTGGAGAAGGTTGTCCACCTGGCCTTCATCGTCAATCCACTGCACGACGACGGGCTCATGCACGATATCGACGTGAACGGCACCCGCAACGTGCTCGCCGCCACGGCCGCCTGTGGCGCCGGGCACCTGGTCATCGCCTCCTCCAGCTCCGCCTTCGGGGCCTTTCCGGACAACCCGGAGTGGCTGACGGAGAAGGATCACCCCCGGCGCATGACCAACTACACGTACGCCTCGGACAAGTACGAGGTGGAGATGATCTGCCGCCTGTTCAAGGACGATCACCCCGGGGTGAAGGTGGCCCTGGTGCGGCCGTGCATCGTCTACGGGCCCAACGTGGACAACTACCTCTCCCGCTTCATTGTCCGGTTGCCCTTCTTGCCCGCCGTGGGGGATGACCGCCCGGAGATGCAGTTCGTGCACGAGGACGACGCCGCCGAGGTCTTCATGCGCGTGCTGGAGCTGGAGGAGGAGGGGTTCTTCCACGCCTGCGGTGAGGGGACCGTCAACGTGAAGGAGATAGCGGAGCTGGCGGGAAAGCGCATCATCCCCCTGCCGCCCGCGGTCGCCTACCCGGCCGTCGACCTCCTGTGGAAGCTGCGCGCCCCGCTCATCGAGGGGCCATCGGGCATGCTGGACTTCATCCGCTACCGCTGGACCATATCCGATACGCTGACCCGCGAGGTTCTGGGGCTGGGGCCCCGCAGGAGCAGCCGCGACGTGGTCAGGCTGATGATAGAGACCCACCGTTAGCGCAAAGGGGTCGCTCCCCGGCGTAAAGTGGATGGTAAAATATGGATGGAGACGGTGGGCCTCCATGGCATGATAGCGGTTGACGCCGTGTTTGTCCTGCACGGAAGCGGGCGGTTCTCCGGGATGCGGCAGCCGCGGTCCGCCGGGAGGGCGGGAAACGCGCATACCGGGATCGTTTCCGGGGGAAAATATCTTGATTGTTGCCGGGGTCTTCCATGGCGGCGGCGTCTTGGACAGCGGCGGCGTACTTGGCGGCCTTCCAGCTTCGCGATGAGGGCAGCGTGCGTCGCGGGGAGCGGGGCCCCCGGCGGCGCGCCGGTCGCGTCGTCCGTCTGGGGATGGAGAGCGGGCCGAGAGGCTCGGCATGCGGGAGGTGGGTACCTTGGGATTTTTCGGTTCGTTTCGTCGCAGGCCGCCGGAGGAGGTGGTCTTCGCCGGGGAGAGGATGGAGGCGGAGTTCGTTGTGAACCTCCTGCGGGATGAGGGGTTCCACCCCCTGCTGTGGGCCGACCTCCCCGCTCCCGCATACGCGGGACCGCTGGGCATGGCCCGGGTGGTCGTTCCAGCAGAGGAAGCCAGGGCGGCGGTGAGCTTTCTCTCGGGACTGGAGGAGGCGGGGAGGCGGGAAGGTGAGGACCTCGCTTGGGAGTCCGGCGGGGAGCCGCGGGAAGGGCCGGAGGGAAACGCCGAGCACCCCGCCGGGGAGCCTGGTAAAAAATGCCTGGATGAACACATGGGAGAAACGGGGGAGGATTGAGGCTCGCGCGGCGCACACCTCGCCCCTTTCCCGCCGGGGGCGGGTATGCCTCCCCTCCACGGCGCAAGGTAATATCACGGGGCACTGCCGGGGAGGCAAGCTGGCAGTTTTACTTGCCGCGATACGATGCCCTGGATTGATCGCCCCCCGCTTCCACCGGAAAGCACTTCCGCGCCTCCGCCACTGATGGTCTCCGGCTGCCAACGCCATTGACCGATGTTATCCACCCCTCTTCCGGATAAGGTAAAATCCAGTTATGGGAGGCAAGCGGGTGCGGAAGAGAAAGGCACGGGAAAAATGACGTGGCGGGCGAAGGCGAGGGAGGAGACGTAAGATCGATGAGCGAGTTGAGCCGCAAGCTGCGGGAGATCTACCGGGCCATCGAGGACAGCGGGCTGTACATCAACCTCAACCACGACGTGCGCTTTCACGAGCAGAGGGAGGTGCCCCTCAACCTCAACGAGACGGAGGCCATCGTGCTGGCGGAGGAGAGCTACAACTCTCCCCTCCTCTTCGCCCTGCTCACCGCGGTGCTGCGCAACGGGACCATGATCCTCTACGGCTCGCCGGGCTCGGGGAAGACAACCTCGGCGGAGTTCGTGGGGGCCTTCGTGCACGGCACCCTCCTGGAGGAGACCTTCGGAGACGGGCGCGAGGGCTTCAAGGTCATGGAGGCCATACACGAGGCCACCATCCACGGGCACCACGAGCTCACCGAGGAGAAGATGATAGGCCGTCCCCACCTGGGCAAGCTCATGCGGGACGGCGAGGAGGAGGTCATCCCCCGCAAGTTCATGCTCTCGCCCTTCCGCATGGTGGACGAGGTGAACCGCCTCACCCCCGGGCGCACCAACAACCTCCTGGAGATGATGGACCGCGGCTTCTCCGTCTACGGCGACTGCAAGATCTACGCCGCGGAGGGCGCCACCTTCCTCACCGCCAACTTCCGCGACGTGGCCTCCTCCGACCTCACGCCGCCCTTCCTGGACCGCATAGACGTGGGAGTCTTCGCGCCCACCCTCAACCCCTACTTCCTGGAGATGGCGGGGGGAGGCGAGGACCGCAAGCTCACCGGCGACGAGGAGGCGCTGGTGGCGCGGCTGCGCCGGGAGATGGGGGTGGAGCTCACCAGGGAGGACTTCGAGGCCATACGCGGTGAGATCGCCGCGGTGGAGATAGACCCCGAGGCCCTGTACATCCTCTACAACTTCATCTCCGAGCTGAACGGTTGCGCCCTGGCCTCCCCGGACATAGAGCGCAAGAGCAAGGGATTCGCCTGGTTCGTAAAGCCTCCCGTGCTCTGCGCCCAGGTGGACGACGGCGGGCCGCCGGGAGGAGGGCACCTGGGGGGTTGCCATTACCACAACACGGAGAACATCTGCTACAAGACGGAGAACGAGGTGAGCGTGCGGGCGGGCAAGACCATCGAGCGCTACACCAAGGCCCTGGCCTGGTTCCGGGGAAGGGATAAGGCCGGCCTGGAGGACGTGGAGGCGGTGGTCCCCTACGTACTCTGGTTCAAGCTCATCCCCACCGACCGCGCCTGGGCGGAGCGCCCCGAGTTCATGAACGACCGCATCGCCCTGGTCAAGGACCTCTTCGCCACCTCGCGCAACCACTACCTGAAGAGCCGGCGCATGGTGAAGACGCTGGACGGCGTGCTCGACCTTTACGAGCGCGCCTTGCGCGGCGAGCGGGTGGACGCGGGGCTGGTCATGGAGGCCCTGCACTCGCTCAAGAACTACGATTCGCCGGCCAAGTACCCCATCGCCACCATGCTACGCCAGGTCTACCGGGAGCTGGCTGGCGGCGCGGGGAGGTGAGGCGGACGCCATGCCGCGGCGTTCACGCCGTTCGCGTTGTTCACGAACCGTCACGGCGGCGGGGTGAGGACACATGCGCATCATGGGAGTGGACCTGGACGAGGCGGTAGAGAGGGCGCGCGCCTTCTGCGGGTACCCGCGCATCATGGACCCCGAGCTGGTGCTCAACCCCGCCTCGCACCCGCACGGCCCCAGGCTGAAGGACGAGTTCGGCATCTGGGAGCCCTCCGAGAACCGCGTGTACATCAACGTCCCCGAGGTCCTGGAAAAGGTCGGCATACAGAACCTGGAAGGCATCCTCGTCTACCAGTTGCTCCATTACGCCCTGGCCCCCTTCGACATGCGCACGGCCCTGCGCCTCACCGCCTCCGCAAAGCTGGCCCTGGAGGAGGTGAAGGACCGCGGGCGCCCCGTCACCTTCCAGGAGGCCATGTCCATCCAGCGGCTCTTCTGCGACATGGTCAACGTGACCTACGCCGCCCGCAACGGCATGCGCGAGGAGATGATATCCCTCTACCGCTCCCTGGACCGTGCCAAGGGCTGGAAGCAGACCAGGATATGGAAATTCCTGCTCTGCTGCTTCGAGGAGATGTGGGAGGCGCCCGGCGCGCTCATCGGGAAGGTGCCCGAGGAGATGCGCGAGGATGCCCGCCGCCTGGCCGCGCGGGTGCTGGACCGCCCCTTTGCCGCCGCGGGATGGGAACAGAAGGTGCGCCTGCTGGTAGGATACCTTCACAGGTACTACGAGCGGCCGTCGGAGATGGACGACAGCCGCCTCATGGAGCACGGCATCGACGAGCTGCGTTCCCGCTCGCCGGAGGAGGTCTTCCGCTCCCTGGCCCTGGAGATGGGGATGCAGGACTTCAAGGAGCTAGTGGGCGGGCTGGGCGCGGGCAGCGAGACGCAGGCCCTGGTGTGGTACTACCGCGATCTCTCCCGCCGCTACGAGGTGCGTTTCCAGCCCGTGAAGAGCGAGGCGGGCGAGGAGGTGCCCCACGCCCCCCTCTCCTGGGGCATGGGCGACCCCTTCGAGCGCCTGGACCTGCCCTACACCCTCTACACGGCGGGGAAGGCGGTCCCCACCCTGACCACCAAGCAGTGGGAGAAGGTGCGCATGGACGTGGTCGCCCGGCGCAGGACGCCGCCGGACGTGATCATCATCATGGACGCCTCGGGCTCCATGACCAACCCCTCCACGGAGGTGTCCAACGCCGTGCTCGCCGGCTTCGTCATGGCCCGCAGCGCCGGCAACCTGGGAGCCAAGGTGGGGCTGGTGGTCTATTCGGACCAGCAGCGCTCGCTGGTGGTGGACCCGGTATGGGACATACGCAGGGTGGAGGAGGGGCTGGTGACCTATTACGGGGGAGGCACGGTCTTCCCGGTGCAGGAATTCCGGCGCCTGGCGTCGCTGGAGCCCCACCGCCCCAAGCACTTCTGCCTCATCTCGGACACCGAGATCACCAACATCGTGGAGGCCTCTTTCTACCTGGGGGAGGCCTTGCAGGCGCACCCCGAGAACTCCGGCTCCGTCTTCCTCATCGACCAGGAGCAGAGCGAGAAGGCGGAGCTGATCCGCCGGGTCGGCTACGACGTCTTCCCGGTGTCGCGCGGCGAGGACCTGGTGCGCATCGTGGCCGGCAAGGCGCAGGAGCTCTACGCCTGAAGGCAACAACCCGGGGTCGGGCCCCGTTGCCGCCTTTTGAATCATCCCGGTGCCCCTTTCGAACGTGGACGGCACCCCACGAACCTGGACGGGGTCCGGCTCCACGCGTGCCCTGACCCCGTTCATGCCTTGACCCCACGCGTGCCCTGACTCGCTTGTTGTGATCACGACGGAGCCGGGTCCCGGCGATTGCCGGCATGCGGCGGTTGGCTGGCGGGCACGGTGCGTGCCCGCCCCGTGAGAGCCGTTCCCGGAAGGGGACGCTGGCGCGTGCCCCTTCGTCCCTCCGCCTTCAAGCACGATCTCAACGGAGCATCTCTTTCAAGGGGACTCTTGCGGAGGGTTGACAGGAGAAGAGGGGGGGATATAATTATCAACATTGGTGAGTGAGCGCTCACTTTCATGAATCGGGGAAGCGCGCGAGGCTGTGGCCGGTTGCCCGTACGGGGCGTATGTAAACGTTGTTTTCCGCCCGTGGACGCATCATTGACGCATCGTTCAGGGTGAGGGCATCCCGGGTCGGCGGGGGTGCGGGAGAAGGTGTGCGGGTGCGCGAAGCGGAAGCTGCGGGTAAACGGCAAAGGCGGGTCGAGCGGCAAGGGGAGGTTCGGCGGGAAGTGCCGCTTCCGGGACCGCGCAGCATGGTCTCGCGCACGGTACGGGAAAGGAACGCAGAGGGAGAAGCGGCGCTTGTGATCGGGGAGTCAGGGGAGCAAGGGGGAGAACGATCATGGTGAAAGCGAAAGGAACGGGGAGGGAGACGGGTTTGGCGGAGGAGCACACGGACGTCATGGACGTGCGCGACGAGGGGCCGAGGGAGGAGAAGGCGTCCAGGGAAGGCCGCGTCCGGGAGATCATCCTGGCCTCCATCGACGTCTTCTCCCGCACCAATTACGAGAAGGCCACCACGGCCATGCTGGCCAGGGAGGCGGGAGTGGCGGAGGGCACCCTCTACAAGTATTTTCCGAGCAAGAAGGAGCTCTTCCTGGCCTGTTGCCGTTACATCGAGGACATGCTCATGGAGCGCTACAACGCCATCTACCGCGAGTGCCGCGACCGGCCCCTGGAATCCCTGAAGCGGGTGGGGCAGAGCTACCTCGATTTCATACGGGAGAACCCGAGCATGCGCAAGTTCCTGGCCTTCGTGCTCAACAACACCTACGACGAGGATTTCATGAAGGAACTGGAGTCCTTCTTCACCCTCAACCGGGAGGCGGTGGAGGACCTCATCCGCAGGGCGAAGGAGAGCGGGGAGTTGAAGGCGAACATCGACCCCCACATCGGGTCCTGGTTTTTCGTTGGGGGATATTTCACCCTCATACTCATGGCGGAGATGGACGAGGAGGCGGTGCAGGACCCCGCCTTCATGGAGAAATACATGGCGCCCATGTTTTCCTGAGTGCGGGGAACTCGGCGGAGCCCCGCGAACCTCGCCGCGGCCGCATGCCTCGCGGGGAGGAAGAGGTGATGAAAGAGGTGGTGCTATGACTTCCGAGGAGAGGAAGATGTACCTGCGCAGGGCCTGGGTCGCCTGGCGGCTTCTCCGCTCCCTCGCCCTGTTCCTGGCGGACGAGTACCGGCGGGGGACCCTGCGTGATAACCTGCGCAGCATCGCCAGGGCGCGGGGCCTGTCGCTGGCCCGCGACATGTCCCACGCCGACCTGCTGGAGGAGAAGGCTGCCAGGTTCGGGGACCGGCCCTTCCTGCACTTCCGTGACCGCGTCTTCACCTACCGGGAGATGGACCTCAACGCCAACCGCGTGGCCAATTTCCTGCATCGCCTCGGCGGTGGTCCCGGAACGGGGCTGGCCATCATCATGAAGAACTCGCCCCGCTGGCTGGACGTGTTCTTTGGCCTGGAAAAGATCGGCATGTACGCCGTGCCGGTGAACGTCGCCCTGCGCGGGGACCAGCTGGCCTACGTGCTGGACAATTCCGACGCGTCGATGGTGGTCATAGACCACGACCTCCTGCCGTATTACCGGGCGGTGGCCGGCCGCCTGGACAAGGTGAGGAGAGTCATCGTCAACCGCGAGGGTGCGCCGGAAGACTTCGTGCTTGCAGGCGACGCGGTGGACCTGGAAGAAGCCTACGGGCCCGCTTCCGATCCCTCCCGCCCCGCGGTTAGCTACAACCCCGAGGATCTCTGCGTGATCATGTACACCTCTGGTACCACCGGCCTTCCCAAGGGGGTCGTCTACCGCTACAACACCTCCAACGTGAAGGCCATCTCCATCGTCGGACGGCTGCTCACCGGGCCCAGGGACATCGCCTACACCTGTTACCCGCTCTTTCACGCCAACGCCCTTTTCCTCACCGTGACGCCCGCCATGCACTGCGGCGGCCAGGTGGCGCTGGGCGTGAAGTTCAGCGCCAGCCGCTTCTGGGACGAGGTGAGGAGGTACAACGCGACCACCTTCAACGGGCTGGGGGCGGTGATGCCCATCCTCATGAAACAGCCCGAGAGACCGGAGGATCGCGACAACCGGGTGCGCTTCGTGCTCTCCGCGGGATGCCCGGCGGACATGTGGGAGGCTTTCGAGAAGCGCTTCGACCTGAAGATATTCGAGGGCTACGGCGCCGTGGACGGTGGCGGCGTGCTCATCACCAACTTCGGGACAGCCCCCGTGGGTTCCATGGGCAAGCCCCTGGGGGCCAGGTGCCGCGTCATAGACGCCGACGGTAACGACGTGCCGCCGGGAACCCCGGGAGAGCTCATATGCTACGTGGGGGAGCGCAAGGGTTCGGTGGAATACTACAAGAACCCCGACGCCACCAGCGACAAGGTGAGAAACGGCTGGCTCTATACCGGCGACCTGGTCTACACGGACGAGAAAGGATATTACTACTTCGTGGGCCGCAACACGGAGTCCATGCGCGTCAAGGGGGAGAACGTCTCCGCCTACGAGGTGGAGCAGGCCATCCTCAAGCACCCCGACGTCCTGGAGTGCGCCGTTTTCGCGGTGCCCTCCGAGCTGGCGGAGGACGAGATCATGGCCGTAGTGGTCCCCGTCGAGGGCAGGAAGCTGGATCCCGCGGAACTGCGCTCCTTCCTCTCCGACAAGCTGGCCAGGTTCGCCGTGCCGCGCTACTGGCGCGTCCTGGAAGAACTTCCCAAGACGGAGACGCACCGCGTGATCAAGAGGGAGCTGGAGAGGCAGGGAGTGACCCCGGATACCTACGACGCGCAGGCCGTCGGGCGGTGAAACCACCCGCGGGGGGTTCAAGGCGCGATGGCCGCGAGGAGGGCGCCGGCCGGGCGCGGGCGGCGGATGCGGGCGGCGGACAGGGCGCGGGCGGCGGATGCGGGCGGCGGATGCGGCGAAACGCCGCGGCGCCGCGAGCGAGGACGGGGATGTCCCGCCGGGGAGCAAGAGGGCGAGGTATCTCGCGGCGATGAAACGATGAGATGAAACGATGAAGGGAAGAGAAAGGGAGGACCGATGGGCAACGATGTCTATATCCTGGGCGTGGGCATGATCCGTTTCGGCAAGTTCGCCGAAAAGGGCGTCAAGCAGCTGGTGGCCGAGGCGATGGCGGCGCTCTTCGATGACGTGCCGGTGAGGAAGGAGGACATCCAGGCGGCCTGGTTCTCCAATTCCGGGTGGGGCATGTACACCGGCCAGCACTGCATCCGGGGCCAGGTGGCCCTGGCCCCCCTGGGCATCCAGGGCATCCCCATCGTCAACGTGGAGAACGCCTGCGCCGGCGGCTCCACCGCCCTGCGCGAGGCCTGGCTGAGCGTCAAGGCGGAGCAGTTCGACCTGGTGCTGGCGGTGGGGGTGGAGAAGATGTGGTTCCCCGAGGACAAAGCCAAGGTCTTCGAGGGCTTCATCTCCGGGATGGACGTGGAGTTCGCCCGCAACATCATCGCTGCCTTCCAGGCCGACGCCGCGCGCAAGGCCAGGGAGGCCAAGGCGGAGGGCAGGGAAAAGAAAGGCGGTCATTCCGCCTTCATGGACGTCTACGGCATGGGGGCCCGCATGCACATGAAGGCCCACGGCACCACGCAGCGGCAGCTGGCGGTGATCGCCGCCAAGAACCACCACCACGGCTCCCTCAACCCGCTGGCGCAGTACCAGAGGGACATGAGCGTGGAGGAGGTGCTGGAGGACGTCCTGGTGGCCTATCCCCTGACGAGGTCCATGTGCGCGCCCATAGGGGACGGGGCCGCCGCCGCCCTGCTCTGCTCGCGGCGGGCCCTCGCGAAGTATCCGGAGGCGCGGCCGGTGCGCATCCTGGCCTCTACCCTGGCCTCCGGCGCTCTCCCCGACAGCGGGCTGGAATCGATAGGCAAGCGACTGAGCAGGGTGGCCTACGAGATGGCGGGCCTGGGGCCGCAGGACATCGACGTGGCCGAGGTGCACGACGCCACCGCCTTCGGGGAGCTCCTGCAGTACGAGGAGCTGGGTTTCTGCCCCGAGGGCGAAGGGGGCCCCTTCGCCGAATCCGGGGCCACCGCCCTGGGAGGGAAGCTCCCCGTGAACACGTCCGGGGGGCTGGAATGCCGGGGGCACCCCATCGGGGCCTCGGGCCTCGCCCAGGTGCACGAGCTGGTGACGCAGCTACGGTGGGAGGCGGGGCCCCGCCAGGTGGAGGGGGCGCGCGTCGCCCTGGCGGAGAACGGGGGCGGCTTCATCGGCATGGGGGAGGCCGCCATGTGCATCCATATTCTGGAAAGAGTAGACCGATGACCTGGGGCGGGCCGTGAAGCGAGGCGCGCCGCGCGTCGAGGCGGCGCCGCGCGGGGCACGGCTTAAGGCACGGCATAAGGAACGGCATAAGGATGGAGAGGCTGGAATAGAGAGGGGTGATAGGCATGAAGGCAGGCTTGAGCGAGGAACTGCGGCTGCTCGACGGCATGGCCCGGGACTTCGCCCTTAAGGAGCTGGTGGAGGAGAGGGAGGAGAGGGACCACTACCCCTTCGCTCCCCCCTGGGAAGGAGTGCTGGAGAAGGCGCGGCAGGTGGGCTTCTTCTCCATCCTCCTTCCCGAGGAGTTGGGAGGGGCGGCGGAGCCGGTGGGAGCCCTCTGCCTGGTCCTGGAGGAGGTATGCCGGGAGGACGCCAGCCTGGGAGGCGCCGTCTTCACCGTGGCCCTGGCGCAGGAGCTCATGCGGCTGGCGGGCGCCTCGCAGAGGCTGCGGGAGATCTTCTCCGGGGCGGGATCCCTCCGCGACGCCCTGCTCGCCTTCCCTTCCTTCCACAACCCCGGGGACACCCCGCCCTCCCTCGCGGCCGCAAGAGGGCGGGACGGGTGGCTCCTTTCCGGAAAGGTGGAGTACGTGGTGCTGGGAAACCTGGCCTCCCGCGCCCTGCTTCCCGCCCGCGTTGAGGGAGAGGAGGGTTTCTCCCTCTTCCTGGTGGACCTCGCCGCTGACGGCGTGGAGGCGGGCGAACCCGTCCTCAGCCTGGGTCTGCATGCCTGCCCGGCGGTGGACCTCGCCCTCTCCGGGGCAGCCGGCGAGCAGGTCGGGGAGACGGGCAGGGGAGAGGAGTACTTCGAGCGCGCCGCGGACCGCCTGAGCGTCGCCGCCGCGGCCGCCTCCTGCGGGGTCATCAAGGGCTCCTTCCAGACGGCCCTGGACTACGCGCGGCAGAGGATGCAGGGGGGAAGGGAGATCGTCAACTGGTCGGAGGTGCGCATGATCCTCTCCTCCATGGCCGTTCGCGGAAAGACGGCGGAGATGCTGGTGCGGCAAGCCGCCCGTGCCGTGGACGGGGAGGAGCCGGGATGGGAGCTGGCCTCCCGCGCCGCCGCCCTCGCGGTGCAGGAGGAGGCCGCGGAGGTCACCTGCGACGGCATCCAGCTCCTGGGAGGCAACGGCTACATGCAGGACTACGGGCAGGAGAAGCGCTTCCGCGATGCCAAGCACTTGCAGGCCCTGCTGGGAATGGTGCCGCTGCGCCGCCTGCGCTACATACGCCGCATCGTGGAAGGGGAATCTCCCTGGGATTAAAGGAGGTGCAGGCGATGTTGAGGAGAAACGGTTCCGCGCGGCTCCTGGAGGAGCAGCCCCGCTTCATAGACGTCATGAACGGCCTGGTGGCCATGGAAAAGCTTCCCAGAGGAGTGGTCAGGGAATGCCGCGAGGCCATGGCCCTGGCACGGCGCTTCAACCGAGAGGTGGCGCGACACTATACCCTGGAACTGGACCGCAAGATGCAGGAGGACCCCGCCTACCTCCCCTGGGAGTTCGTGGAGGAGGCCAACCGCTGGGGCTTTTTCACCATGTGGATCCCCAAGCTCTTCGGCGGCAAGGGGTGGAGCCTCACCAGCATATCCCCCTTCGTGGAGGAGCTGGCCTCGGAATGCCTGGCCATCACCAACCTCATCGGGGTACATTACTTCGGCTTCTCCATCCTCGCCGCCACCTGGAACATCCGGCTCATCGACAAGATCAGCCGCGAGGTGGCGGAAGGGGAGAGGACCGGGAAGCCGTGCCTGGTTTCCGGGGCGGTGACGGAGCCGGAGGCGGGCACGGACGCCGAGGAGGTCGAGCTGCTGGCGCGGGCCAGGGTGCGCTGTCATGCCCGCAAGGTGGAGGGAGGCTACGTGGTCAACGGGCGCAAGATATTCATCTCCAACGGGCACCTCTCCACCTGGCACATGCTCCTTGCCTACGAGGACCTGGAGAGGCCGGACGAGACCATGATCGCCTTCGCCGTAAAGAACGGCACGCCGGGATTCTCCTTCGGGCGCATGGAGAAGAAGATGGGGCAGAAGGCATGCCCGGCCAGCGAGCTGGTCTTCGAGGACTGCTTCATACCGGACGAGAACCTCCTCGTCTCGGCTTCCGACGCCAGGGGGAGGAAGCGGACCCCCAGGGAGCTGGGCATGCAGCTCATCGACTTCGTGGTCTCCGCCACACGCCCCGGCGTGGGCGCCATGGGGGCCGGGGTGGCGCGGGGGGCCTACGAGCTGGCCCTGCAGTTCGCGCGGGAGACGGAAGTGGGAGGAAAGCCGCTCATCAACCACGAGTGGGTGCAGTGCCTGCTTGCGGAGATGTACAAGAACGCCTCCCTGGCCCGACTCTCCTACATGGAGGCCAATCTCTCCAACAGCATGTACGGCATGGCAAGGTTGCTCAGCTTCAAGCCCCTCTATTACTACCATCACGCCATGCCCGCCGCCGTGTTCGACCGCGTCATGCCAGCGGCCAACGAGCGGGACGTGACCACCAGGGTGTACCGCAAGCTGATCGTGGACGGCCAGAGCGAAGAGGAAGCCCAGCGCGCCTCGGGCTGGGCGTCCCTGGCCAAGGTAGCCGGCACGGACCTGGGCATCAGGAACTGCCAGCTGGCCCTGGAACTCATGGGGCAGGCGGGCCTGCGGCAGGACCGCCGGGCGGAGAAATGCCTGCGGGATTCCAAGCTGCTGCAGATCTATGAGGGCACCAACCAGCTCAACCGCCTGAACGTCTTCAAGTGCCTGGTCGCCCCGGCGGCTCCCGAGGCCAGGGCGTTCGAGGACTGAGTGAGGGCGGGTTCCCGTTCCCGGCGCGGAAAGTGGGACGGGGGGGCGGCGCGGCGAAGTCAGTGCCCACGAAAGCGGCCGCCCGGCCGGCGCCGGGCTTGGGGGGCGCACGGGAAGGGTATGATCTAACGTATCGTTCGGAGTAAGAGTCCCGCCGCGGCGGGCCCGGCGGGCGCGGGGTCGCGCCTCGCGGCGGGTGGAAGGCGGCAAAGGGGGAAAGGAGGTAAGATGGCGGAACCGGCTACCAAGGAAGAGGAGAAGAGGGAGAAGGCTCCATACGGCGAGATGTACACCTGGCGCGAGGGGATGCCGTGGAACCCCGTGGAGAAGGTGATCCTGGAGCGCCGCAGCGTGCGCAGGTACAAGGACCAGCAGGTGCCGGAAAAACTGGTGCGCCGCGTCCTGGAGGCGGGCAGGTTCGCCCCCTCGGCGGGCAACTCGCAGCCCTGGAGGTTCATCGTCGTCCGCGACAAGAAGATGCTGGAGGACATGGAAAAATATGTTAGGAGACGCTGCCGCTTCTTCAGCTTCCTCCTCAACTGGCAGAACAGCCCGCTGGGCAAGCTGGCCTGGATGAATTCCCAGGTATACATCCGGCTCATGCCCAACGAGCTGCACCCCATCCCCTTCGGGGCCATGCAGCTCATCGCGGATGGGAAGCTCCGGCTCTTCCACGGGGCCCCCACGGTCATCCTCATCCTCATGGATAAGCGCGGGGTCTCCAAGCCCCAGGTGGACATCGGCATCTGCGGCCAGAACATGGTCCTGGCCGCGCATTCGCTCGGCCTGGGTACCTGCTGGGTGGGGTTCGTGGAGATGTTCAAGTTCGGCTTCAAGTGGAAGAGGAAGCTGGGGATCCGCTGGCCCTACCGCCTCATCGAGGCCATAACCCTGGGATATCCCGTGGGAGAACCGGACGGCATGGTGGAGCGGGAGCTGCACGAGATCGACTGGTGGGAGAACGGCGCCAAGAGGACGGTTTTCTGAGGGGGGATGCGACATGGCTCACCTGACCTTGAAGGAGATGCTCGTCATACCCACCTACGACAACCCGGAGCAGTGCCGCGTGGGGCGGGTGGTCGTCGACGAGGAGAAGTGCAACGGTTGCGGCAACTGCGTCCTCATCTGCCCCGGCGCCTGCCTCTACCTGGCGGACACGGGCAAGGGGAAGAAGGCGCGCATGGTGGAGAAGACGGTGCCCGACTGCATGTCCTGCAACGACTGCGCGGCCATCTGCAAGCGCGGGGCCGTCAGTGCGGCCTACGGCTACGATTTCGGCTACTTCTACAAGGCGCTGCATCGCGGGGACATGGTCCCCCCGAGGAACTTCTGAGCGGTTTCCGCCGGGGAAGGCGGAGGAAGCGCGGCACGGGAACGGTCCCGCATGATGCCGGGGCCCGCGCGGGTTTGGGCTTCCCGCTTCCCGGCGCGTCACGATGCCGCCTGGCGTTTATTGCCGGGTACGCAGGCCCTTCCCGCAGGCGGTATCCGTCGGAAACGCCGCATCCGCGCCGGCTCGAGGCGGGGAAGAGGTTCTTGGAGGAGGGAGGAGAGATGGAAGAGGAACGTCCCTACTGGAACATGGAGATGGAGCCCATCCTCAACACGCCCGGGATGAGGGAGATCCAGCTGTCCAAGCTGAAAAAGCTCCTGCGGCGCCTATACGACAACGCGCCCTTCTACACCAGGCAGTTCGACGAGCTGGGCCTCAAGCCGGAAAAGGTCGGGAGCTTCGAGGATTTCTCCCGCGCCGTGCCCCTCTTCGACAAGGAGAGGCTGCGGGCCATGGTGGTGGAGTTCGGGGGGGACATCCTCAAGGTCATCGACCAGATCATCCCCGTCTCCGTGGACGACCTCATGATCATGGCCACCACCACGGGAACCACCGGCGTCCCCACCCCCTATCCCATGACGCGGCGGGACATGGAGGACGTGTGGGGTGAGGCCATGGTGCGGGGGGCCTGGCGGGCGGGCATGCGCTCCCGCGACCGCGTCCTCTTCTGTTTCGCCCTCTCCATGGTCATCGCCGGCATCCCCACCATGATGGGCATGCACAAGCTGGGGGCCATGGCCATCCCCGTGGGGGCGGAGGCGGGCACCGACCGCATCCTGCTCATGCAGACCCTCTTCCGGGGGACGGTCTATTCGGGAACCCCTTCCCTGGCCGAGTACCTGGTCGAGAAATGCCGGGAACAGGGCAGGGACCCCAGGGACCTGGGCTTCCGCATGCTCATGTGCGGCGGAGAGCCGGGGGCGGGCATACCCGAGGTGCGGGAGAAGCTGGAGTCGGCCTACGGATGCCGCATCTTCGACGCCGGCGCGGGCTTCGGGTTTTCCTGCGACCACGAGGAATACCAGGGGATGCACTGGACGGCCGACGACCTGGCCTACTACGAGCTGGTGGACCCGGAGAGCAAGGAGCCCGTGCCCCTGGAGGACGGGGCGCAGGGCGAGGCCATCTTCACCGTGCTCGAGGGCGACGGCATGGCCTGGTTGCGCACCAGCCTGGGAGATATCCACCAGGTCTTCGTATCGCCCTGCCCGTGCGGTAGGACCGGTTTCCGCTACAAGGTGATGGGGCGCACCGACGACATGCTCAAGGTCAAGGGGGTCATCGTCTATCCCGCCATGGTGGAGGGGGTGGTCACCTCCTTCGCTCCCCGGGTCACCGGGCAGTTCCGAATCGTGCTCACCGAGAAACCTCCCCGCGTGGCACCGCCCCTGAAGATAAGGGTCGAGAGGGCCGAGGATTTTCCCGCCGAGAAGCTCCCGGAGCTGGAGGCGGAGATGAAGGAGGCCTTCCACGTCAAGGCCAAGTTCACCCCGGAGATCATCTGGGCCGAGCCGGGGGAGCTGGAGCGCTCCACCTACAAGGGGCAGGTCTTCGAGAAACGTTACGAACAGTGACGGGAGGCGGGTGGTGTCGGCGGCCGGGAAGCGTGCGGTGACGGCCGGTTTCTCTTGCGGGGAGAGCGGGCGGGCCGAGCCGGAGGCGGCGGTGGCCGGCCGGGCGGCGGCGCGGTGAGGCGGTCGCGTTCCTGTGCGTCATGGTCGGCGTGCGGGTTTCGAAGAGCCCGCCGCGGTGAGAGAGAAAGGGGGATGAAAGGGGAATGCGCGCGTACAGGCTGGACGGGAAAAGGGTGGTCATCACGGGAGCGGGGTCCGGGCTGGGGCGGGCGCTTGCGCTGGCCCTGGCTTCCAGGGGTTGTCGCGTAGGCGTGGCGGACATCAACGAGGAAACGGCGCGCGAGACCCTGGAGATGGTGCGGAGGAAGGGCGGGGACGGCGAGGTCTACCGCCTCGACGTGAGCAGTCCGCGAGAGGTGGAGGCCATGGCGGAGCACTTCTTCCGGGAATGGGGCGGGGTGGACGTCCTGGTGAACAACGCCGGCGTGGTCTCCGTGGGTTTCGTGGGGGACATCCCGCTCGAGGACTGGGAGTGGGCCTTCGGGGTGAACTTCTGGGGCATGCTCTACGGCTGCCATTCCTTCATACCCCGCATGAAGGAGCAGGGGGGAGGCTACATCGTCAACGTGGCCTCGGCGGCGGGCCTGCTCACCCTGCTGGAGATGGGCCCCTACAACACCACCAAGGCGGCGGTCATCGCCCTCTCGGAGACCCTGCGCAGCGAGCTGGCCCCCTGCGGGATAGGGGTCACCGTGGTCTGCCCCATGTTCTTCAACACCCACCTCCTGGACAACATGCGCTACACGGACGAATTCGAGGTGGAGTTCTCGCGGACCACCTTCCGCTACGCGAGGATGACCGCCGACGAGGTGGCCGAGGCGGTGGTCAGGGGCGTGGAAAGGAAGCGCCTCTACGTGGTGCCCCAGTTCTCCGGCAAGCTGTTCTGGTTCCTGAAGCGCATGCGCCCCGGCATGTACCACGGCACCCTGGCCTTCTTCAACCGGGACGACATCGGCAGGCGCATGCTCCTCTGGATGGCCCGCAAGGGGCTCATCCAGTGAGGTCGCGGGAAGACGGTGGCCGGTTCGGAAGCGAGATGCGGGAAGGGAAGGGGAGGTGAGCCGCATGTCGGGAAGGAAGCTGCCGCGCAGGAAGGGAATGGAGTGGTTCCGCGGCAAGGTGGCCTTGGTCACCGGGGCGGCATCGGGGCTGGGAAGGGGGATCGCCCTGAGCTGCGTGCGCGCCGGCTGCGACCTGGTCGCCGTGGATATCGACACGGAGGGTTTGCGCGGGCTCGCCGCGGAGGTGGAGGGCATGGGCGGGTCTTGCCTTGCCCGGGAGGCGGACGTGTCCCGGCGCGACCAGGTGGAAGAACTTGCCAGGGAGGTGATCCTGCTGAAGGGCGGGGTGGACCTCCTGGTGAACAACGCCGGCGTGGCCGTGGGCGGCGAGCTGGACCTCATACCGCCGGAGGACCTGGACTGGATCGTGGGCGTGAATCTCATGGGGGAGATCTACGGGTGCCGCTTCTTCCTCCCCCACATGATCGAGCGGGGCGGCGGTCACATCGTGAACATCGCTTCCGTGTCGGGGTTCGCGGCCCTTCCGCTGCACATCGCCTACACCGCCACCAAGTTCGGGATCGTGGGGTTCTCGGAGGTGCTGTGGACGGAGGCCAGGAACCACGGCGTGGGGGTCACCGTGGTCTGCCCCGGGGCCGTGAGCACCTCCATCGGCGAGCGCGGGCGCACCTATTACCGCACGGAGAAGCAGCGCGTGAGCGAGGAGAAGTACGCCGAGGCGCTGCAGAGAAAGGGCATGGATCCCGAGGTCGCCGGCAGGAAGATACTGGAAGCCGTGGCCGCGAACCGGTTCCTGTGCCTCCTGGGCAGGGAGGCCCACGCCCTCTATTACCTCAAGCGCCTCTGTCCCATGCTCATGCTGCGGACGGTTTCCGCGGTCACCCGTTACGTCACGCGGTGAGCCGCGACGCCCCGTGGCCAGGCCTCGTCGGTCGCCCCTGGCAACGCCCGACGTCTTCGTCGCACGTGGACTGGTCCTGGCATGGATGGGGCCGGAAGTGGAAAGGTCCTGACCCCGTGCATGCCTGCGACCCCGTGCTCGTCTGCGGTCCCGTACGTTCCCGCGAACCCGTACGTTCCCGTGAACCCGTGCGCGCCCGTCCTTCCCGCCGTGCCCGGCGAGTGGAATAATGGAGGTGGTCGGTTGGAAGGATGAGAGGAAAGGACGCGGGAAAAACGCGGGAGGTGTCGTGAGGGAAGGGGGCGCGTCGCCGGGAAACGGGCCACGGCCCGCCGCGATCGCGGAGGGACACTCCCGCGGGCAGCGCGTCCGGACGAGGAGAGTGAAAGGATGAGGTTCCCCAAGCCCGTTTACGGGGACGGGCCGGGATCGCTGCAGGAGATCCTCGAGGCGAACAGGCGGGAGGACGAGGCGCGCAGGCAGCGTTTCCTCGCCTTCTCCCTGGACGATTTCTTCCTCAACCTGCGCTCGCGTGACCGCCTGAGCAAGGCGCGGGTACGCCGGGCCCTCCCCACGCGGGACGACCGCGAGATAGTGGAACTGGCCATGCGCCTCATGCGCGAGGCCTCCGGGGATTACCTGAGGCTGCGCATGCAGTGGCAGCGGGAGGCGGTGGGTTATCTTTCCAGCCTTGGCATGGAAGCATTTTCTAGGTTACACGAGGGGGAGTTCACCGTCCCGGACGGCCTCGACTACGTGGGCATGCAGGCCGAGGGGACGCCCGAGAGGCCGCTGCGGGTCTGGGGGGGAAGGATGGGCAACTTCGCCGGCTTGAAGGCCAGGCACCTTCATATCATGGCGGAGGCGGTGGGGGACTACTGTTTCCGGCGCGCGGCGCACTGCCGCATCGAGGTGGCGACGGCGGGTAAGTGCCTGGGCGAGGAGGGAGAGGACCTCTGGATCAAGGCCCGGGAGGCGGGCGACTGGCTCATGCTCAAGTCCCGGCGTTGCCGGGCGGAGGTGCACAGGGTGGGAAGGCTGGCGGGGCTGGATTCGCACCGCCTGGAGCTGCGCTGCCATTATGCCGGTGCCGAGCTGGGGGCGCGGGCGAAGGAGGCGACGGTGTACGTCTTCCAGGAGGCCAAGAGCCTTGGCCTGCGCGGCAGCGGGGTCATCTACCTGCGCCACGGCTCGCCCCCCTGGCGCACCTCCTTCCGCGTGGAGAGGCTCCCCTGACGCGCCTCGTGGAAGCAGGGTAGTCCAGTCCAAGGGACCTTCCGGTGCCCGTTTTTGTGTTCACCCCTTGCGGCCACGAGTTTCCCGCGGCCGGTTGATGACGCCGGCTGATCTCCCCTTGCTTAATAAGGGGCATCATGTTATAAATATACGGGGAATATGGTTTCTGTTCAGGTGAAGTTACGGCGTGCACGGGAAGAGGGCATGCCGGTCGTGAGGCAAAGGGCACGCAAAACGGTCGGTAAACGGGGGACGGAAATGGGGGTGGAAAAGGAATCCGGGCGCATAGGGCACCCCACGGTGAGGATCTCCTCCCCGCTTCCACCACCCGCTTGGTTCTCTCCGAGGCGTCAGGCACGCCACATGCTCTGACGTACCGTGAGGCGTTGCGTCTCCCTCGCAGGGCGTGGCGCTGGAAGAGGGCGAAGGGTTTTTCTTCCAGGAAGGGGAACCCGCCGTTTCGGTGTTCGTCGTCGATGTAGAGCGTTGAGAAAGGAGTGAGAGGGGATGTGGGGAAGAGCCAGGGAGTCAATGGTAATCCTGCTCGTCTGCGCCTGCGCGCTGCTGCTGGCGCTGCTTCCGGGAACGGCGCCTGTGCCGCTCCTTGCGCCGAGCGAGGCGTGCGCCTCCCCGGGCACGGGCTGGGTGAAGCAGGACGTAGTGTGCGCGGATTGCATGTTCTTTGACATCACCGCCGTCGACCAGAATACCGTTTGGTGTGTCGGGAGCAACTTTGCCACTTCCGGCAGCCTGGTCATGAAGACGACGGATGGCGGGGCTCACTGGCAGCGGCAGGAAACGGGCACAAGCAAGAGCCTTTTCGCCATCGATGCGGTGGACGAGCGTACCGCCTGGACGGTGGGCAATGGAATCATCCTCAAGACCACCGACGGGGGCTCGACCTGGGTCTCGCAGGGCTCGGTGAGCAACATTTACTTGTTGGGGATCTCGGCGGTCAGCGACCAGGTTGCGTGGGCGGCAGGCCTGGAGGGGGAAACACCCTCCTCATTTACCTACCACGGCGTCGTCCTCAGGACCACCGATGGAGGAAGTACATGGAAGTGTGTAAAAACGGGCGCAGGCGCTTCTGAATGCTATTACGACGTGGACGCCGTCGACAAGGATAAAGCCTGGGTGTCCGCCACGGGAGGAGCCCTCAAGACCACCGACGGCGGCGGTTCCTGGAGTTTCCATAACATTGCTGCCGGCGGCCAGTTCAGGAAGATATCCAGTCTCGGGGATGGCAAGGTATGGGTGCTGGGAAACGTGATGAGTACCGGAAAAGCGTTGTCCGTTTACGTTTCCGGCGATGGCGGCGGTTCCTGGAGCGGCTACCATTTCCCCATCGGCTACACTCCCATGATCACGGCGGGCATCTCCGTGGTGGACGGGAACAACGCCTGGGTGGCCGCGATGCCAAATGAGACGGCGGGGATGTTCAACATCGAGGGCTACGTGTTCAGGACCACCGACGGCGGCGCGAGTTGGGGGCGGCTCCAACCCTGTGGCGACGTTATTCCGACGGCGGTGTGCACGGCCGGCGCGGACACGGCATGGGTGGCCGGCATGGGGAGCATAGCGAGGACCACTGACGGCGGCGCCACCTGGACCTCCCAGCTACCCGCGCGATACGATTTCCACGCCGTGGACGCCAGGGCCGGGTCGGGGGTTATGGCCGTCGCGTCGGGGGGTATGCAGGTCACCTACGCGCACCTCTTCAATCCCGCGCTCCCTGAGAACCTGTGGCTTGGAGGGCCCGTGGATGCAAGCGGGCAGGTAGACGAGGACCTCCTTGGGGTGACCGTGGAGCAGGACTGGTACTGGGCCGTGGGCGTGGACGGTACGGTGATCAAGGCCCCCACGCCGGCGAGTACGGGAGCCATGGCCAACCAGTCGCTCGGGATTACCAACGACATCCACGCCGTCTCCTCCGCCGGCGCCGACACCGTCTGGATCGCGGGGGAGAACGGCATCATGAAGACCACGAACGGCGGGGATACCTGGACGCCGCAGGTGGTCATCCCCCAGACCGTCTATGCCATCTGCGCCGTGGACACCCAGACGGTGTGGGCTGCGGGCCAGGGTGGACTGCTGGGAAAGACCACCAACGGCGGCGCCACCTGGGTTACCCAGGACTCCGGCACCACCGCCGACCTCCACGGCATCGCCGCCGTGAACGCCCAGACGGCCTGGGCGGTGGGAGCGGGCGGCACCATCCTCAAGACCACCAACGGCGGCGCCACCTGGGTTCCCCAGACCTCCGGCACCACCGCCGACCTCCACGGCATCGCCGCCGTGAACGCCCAGACGGCCTGGGCGGTGGGAGCGGGCGGCACCATCCTCAAGACCACCAACGGCGGCGCCACCTGGGTTCCCCAGACCTCCGGCACCACCGTGACCCTTCGCGGAGTGGCCGCCCTGGACGCGCTGAACGCCTTCGCGGTGGGGGATGACGGCACCATCCTCAGGACCGAGGACGGGGGAGGCACCGGTGTGGAGCTGTCCGTCACCGCCGTGGCCCCCAACCAGGCCACGCAGCTCACCTACAGGATCAACCTCACCGTGTCGGGAACCGGTTTCGAGCCCGGGGCCAAGGTGAGGCTGGAGAAGGGATCCACGGTCATCAAGGCCTTCAACGCCAAGGTGGTCTCGGATACCCAGATCACCTGCAGCGCGGACATCCTGGGGGCCAGCCCGGGAGCCTACGACGTGGTGGTGGCGAACCCGGGAGGCGGGGAGGCGCGCCTGGAGAAAGGCTTCACCGTTACCTCCCCTTGCGGCACGGGAGGCGGCACCGCCGTGCTCATGCTGGGCCTCTCCCTCGGCCTGCTCTCCCTGGCGGGCTGCGCGAGACGCCGGGGACGCAGGAGGCGGGCATAAGAGCAGGCGGCAGGTTAGGTTCTCCGGCTTGCCCGCCGACTTGGTGAGGAGCGAGGCGACATCCCCTTCCCGGCCCGTGCCGGGAAGGGGATGCGCATTACGCATGCACAATGCGGTAGAAGTTTCAATCCGCGCCCCACGCGCGGGGGGCGACAGTCCATCATAAGATTCCCTTAAATAAGAAAGGGTTTCAATCCGCGCCCCACGCGCGGGGGGCGACACGGTTGGAGGCGATATGAGGGTGTTGGTGGTGTAGTTTCAATCCGCGCCCCACGCGCGGGGGGCGACATGAGAGGCGTCGGGACGGTCGTCGCATTATCGGAGTTTCAATCCGCGCCCCACGCGCGGGGGGCGACCCCTTGCGAAAGCGTTGTTCGATTATCTGAGCCTGTTTCAATCCGCGCCCCACGCGCGGGGGGCGACGTACTTGCCGCCTGGATATGGTGGCGGGACAGGAAGTTTCAATCCGCGCCCCACGCGCGGGGGGCGACCCGTGGAGTTTCATGGCAATATGCCAGTCACGGTGGTTTCAATCCGCGCCCCACGCGCGGGGGGCGACAGTTCAATTATCCCACGGGCGTGGCCTGTGACGGGTTTCAATCCGCGCCCCACGCGCGGGGGGCGACCCCATTCCCTCGGCCCGCCAGCCTGGGATCATGTTTCAATCCGCGCCCCACGCGCGGGGGGCGACTGCCTCTGCGGATGGCCTGCGCCACGAGGGCACAGGTTTCAATCCGCGCCCCACGCGCGGGGGGCGACGCGTGTGATCATCATGGCCTGGGAAGACACATCGGTTTCAATCCGCGCCCCACGCGCGGGGGGCGACCCGTGGAGTTTCATGGCAATATGCCAGTCACGGTGGTTTCAATCCGCGCCCCACGCGCGGGGGGCGACATTATCAGGGTTTAATCCTTGGTGATCCTTTATTGGTTTCAATCCGCGCCCCACGCGCGGGGGGCGACCCGGCGTCCTACCCACTTACTCTATTTGATTGTCGTTTCAATCCGCGCCCCACGCGCGGGGGGCGACCCGAGCCGGATGGGGAGGCCGGCGCGGACGAACTGGTTTCAATCCGCGCCCCACGCGCGGGGGGCGACATGCCCAGGGGACTGATTTAGTATCCATTTACTGTTTCAATCCGCGCCCCACGCGCGGGGGGCGACGGTTTACCTGAATCTTGGGTGCAAAGGCTCCAATAGTTTCAATCCGCGCCCCACGCGCGGGGGGCGACGGTGATCCACCCCACCCGGCTTATAGGCCTCAATGTTTCAATCCGCGCCCCACGCGCGGGGGGCGACCGCCGCCATGGTGCGCCTGGTCGATCCCACCAAGGTTTCAATCCGCGCCCCACGCGCGGGGGGCGACGCTTGCGTTCCGTGGCCCGCGAGATGGCCACGCAGTTTCAATCCGCGCCCCACGCGCGGGGGGCGACCAGGCCGACCAGCTGTACGCCACCATGAGTGAATTGTTTCAATCCGCGCCCCACGCGCGGGGGGCGACGCCATTGAAGCGCTGGGCGTACCACAAGCTGGGGGTTTCAATCCGCGCCCCACGCGCGGGGGGCGACTTAAAGGAGGTGAAAGACATGCCCTTCGACAAGGAGTTTCAATCCGCGCCCCACGCGCGGGGGGGGACTCCACTGCCTGCTCGTAGGTTATGTTCTCCTTCTGGTTTCAATCCGCGCCCCACGCGCGGGGGGCGACTGATTGTCAAGGTTCATGGTGTAATCCCCATCGCATGTTTCAATCCGCGCCCCACGCGCGGGGGGCGACGTTGCTATAGTCGGCGACGTAGATATAGGTTCCGTGTTTCAATCCGCGCCCCACGCGCGGGGGGCGACTTATAACCATTAACAAAAAGTCGCCAATTTGAGTTGTTTCAATCCGCGCCCCACGCGCGGGGGGCGACGTTAATTTGTCGCGCTTTTGAAAAATTTTTCGGAGTTTCAATCCGCGCCCCACGCGCGGGGGGCGACTTGCAATTATCTCCGCAAGCTCCTGCCGTCGCTGGTTTCAATCCGCGCCCCACGCGCGGGGGGCGACATTCGATACCGCCCCTTCCCCTGCCAAAAGTCAGGGTTTCAATCCGCGCCCCACGCGCGGGGGGCGACCTATTTTGTGGTTGGTGGAGGCGGGAGGAATCGGTTTCAATCCGCGCCCCACGCGCGGGGGGCGACATGGCTGTAGGGTGGGTTCCCACGCCGTTTATTGTGTTTCAATCCGCGCCCCACGCGCGGGGGGCGACACTCTTCCACCTCGGAGATGGGAAGTCTGTAAATGTTTCAATCCGCGCCCCACGCGCGGGGGGCGACCAATACGCCGATGTTTCCTGCTACTTCCATTATCTGTTTCAATCCGCGCCCCACGCGCGGGGGGCGACGCGATCCCTCATCTTCTTCCCCTGTTTCGCAGGTTTCAATCCGCGCCCCACGCGCGGGGGGCGACTAGTGACTCGGAGAACTAGCTGCTTGATCTTGTTGTTTCAATCCGCGCCCCACGCGCGGGGGGCGACACCCAAGCCCCTGCGCGGCCGGGCAGGCGAGGAGAGTTTCAATCCGCGCCCCACGCGCGGGGGGCGACTCTCTGGCGGGTACATCTGAATTGCTGGCACCTTAGTTTCAACCCGCGCCCCACGCGCGGGGGGCGACTTGCCTTGGATTCAATTTCATCTATCATGAGAAAGTTTCAATCCGCGCCCCACGCGCGGGGGGCGACCTGTCTCAGGAGGAAGCCTTCCAATGGGCCCAAGGTTTCAATCCGCGCCCCACGCGCGGGGGGCGACGATGGTGCCCCAGCTGATATACACGCGCCCGCCGGTTTCAATCCGCGCCCCACGCGCGGGGGGCGACGCGCCTGGGATTGCCGGGCAGGATATCTTTCCAGGTTTCAATCCGCGCCCCACGCGCGGGGGGCGACAGCCGGAACAGGCGCGGTATGGCATGCGCGTTCATGTTTCAATCCGCGCCCCACGCGCGGGGGGCGACCCACGGCGGTAAACAGTTCGCAACTGGAATTCCGCGTTTCAATCCGCGCCCCACGCGCGGGGGGCGACCTATGTCGCCCCTATAGGGGCCACACAGGTAAATGTTTCAATCCGCGCCCCACGCGCGGGGGGCGACCTTAACTTCAAAAAATGTCCCGTCTTCCTCTACCGTTTCAATCCGCGCCCCACGCGCGGGGGGCGACTTACGGAAGCTCGATGTGTTGCAGATGGGTACAATGTTTCAATCCGCGCCCCACGCGCGGGGGGCGACGCTGGCGACGGACAGAAAACTACAGGTAAAAATCGTTTCAATCCGCGCCCCACGCGCGGGGGGCGACCAGGTCGGCGTGAGTTCGATGCTGCCCGTACAGATGTTTCAATCCGCGCCCCACGCGCGGGGGGCGACCTGAGGATGGTGATGGTCATGTACGTGCTCAAATTGTTTCAATCCGCGCCCCACGCGCGGGGGGCGACTCCGGATGTGTCGCCCTGGCCGCGCGCATCATGTAGTTTCAATCCGCGCCCCACGCGCGGGGGGCGACGGATGTATGGGCAACCCCTCTGACATGTAAATGTTTCAATCCGCGCCCCACGCGCGGGGGGCGACTTACCCGTTCCGGTCGAGTTTCTAACTGGTCTGAGTTTCAATCCGCGCCCCACGCGCGGGGGGCGACGCTGCCGCTTCGCCATCCGAGGTCTTCATTGAGGTTTCAATCCGCGCCCCACGCGCGGGGGGCGACCAACGGCCTGTCCACCGATAAAATGCCCCAGCTGGTTGTTTCAATCCGCGCCCCACGCGCGGGGGGCGACCTTCTCCGCCGTACAACTTTGGCAAGGAATATAGTGTTTCAATCCGCGCCCCACGCGCGGGGGGCGACGGTGGGTACCAGAATCTGATATC
The DNA here is from genome assembly GCA_014360655.1 of Actinomycetota bacterium. Taxonomy (NCBI): domain Bacteria; kingdom Bacillati; phylum Actinomycetota; species Actinomycetota bacterium. The sequence continues at coordinate 91,221 of JACIXC010000006.1, forward strand.
GTGGGCGATAGGTTTCAATCCGCGCCCCACGCGCGGGGGGCGACTCCCTCGCCGTCACAATCTCCGTTGGCAGCCTCAAGTTTCAATCCGCGCCCCACGCGCGGGGGGCGACCCCAGGTAGTCGGCCACATAGGGCTCCCGCACCGGTGTTTCAATCCGCGCCCCACGCGCGGGGGGCGACTGGAGAAGGAGCGAACGTGTTGAGCCAGCCTGATGTTTCAATCCGCGCCCCACGCGCGGGGGGCGACTCCGCTGCCCGTAGCCCAGCAGCCGCAGCCCCTGTTTCAATCCGCGCCCCACGCGCGGGGGGCGACGGGAGGTGAGTTATGAGCGGCAAGGTGGTCATGTGGTTTCAATCCGCGCCCCACGCGCGGGGGGCGACCGCCTGGGCCATTCGGGAGAGTCGGCTAAAAGGCGTTTCAATCCGCGCCCCACGCGCGGGGGGCGACCATCACCACTATCACTTCGCCCGCGACTTCGTGAAGTTTCAATCCGCGCCCCACGCGCGGGGGGCGACGCGGGGGGGATTGGGAAAATCTGCAAGCACTTTGCAAGTTTCAATCCGCGCCCCACGCGCGGGGGGCGACTCTACTATAGCCTGTTGGTTGAGGCGGTTTACATGTTTCAATCCGCGCCCCACGCGCGGGGGGCGACGCTCGTGGAATGGGCGGAGGCTGTGGCGGACTGGCTGTTTCAATCCGCGCCCCACGCGCGGGGGGCGACATTATAGCGTGGTGAAAAAAGGTAACCACTAGGTTGTTTCAATCCGCGCCCCACGCGCGGGGGGCGACCCCCTCCTCGGTCTTCCTGTGGCAAAATATCGTCCGTTTCAATCCGCGCCCCACGCGCGGGGGGCGACTGGGAAATAAGCACGGCCGATTACGAGATACCGGGGTTTCAATCCGCGCCCCACGCGCGGGGGGCGACGTTTTTGGATGTTCTGAAGGTTCAGGGATTAGGGGTTTCAATCCGCGCCCCACGCGCGGGGGGCGACTTAACTTATCTGATTTTTCTTAGGATAAAATTCAGGTTTCAATCCGCGCCCCACGCGCGGGGGGCGACGCTAAGGCGGAGGCGGTCAAGGCTAACCGCGCCTTGTTTCAATCCGCGCCCCACGCGCGGGGGGCGACATAGGCCCATCCTGGCCCTGCCGGCCCTGGATGAGTTTCAATCCGCGCCCCACGCGCGGGGGGCGACCCGCGGGCAAGGCCATGAGGCTGGCCGCCGTCGATGTTTCAATCCGCGCCCCACGCGCGGGGGGCGACCGCCGTTCGTGCACTCAACACTGTGGCCGATCACGTTTCAATCCGCGCCCCACGCGCGGGGGGCGACCGCCGCGCTGCTGGAGGAGCTGGAGGAGAGGGAAGTTTCAATCCGCGCCCCACGCGCGGGGGGCGACTCCCCAGATCGATGAGGTCCATGGTGCCCCAACTGAGTTTCAATCCGCGCCCCACGCGCGGGGGGCGACCTCCGGGATAGCCTCCAGGCCCTGGAGAAGCGCGCGGTTTCAATCCGCGCCCCACGCGCGGGGGGCGACGCTCCAGGTAACCCCATGGTTTGGGTGCACCCCGGTTTCAATCCGCGCCCCACGCGCGGGGGGCGACCACGGGCGGGTCAATGCGTATCGCCGGCACCTTCGTTTCAATCCGCGCCCCACGCGCGGGGGGCGACCCCCGTGGCGCCAGATGGTACTATTGTTGGCCTGGTTTCAATCCGCGCCCCACGCGCGGGGGGCGACGGGTCGTCCAATCGCCCTTTGCGCCATGACTTATTGTTTCAATCCGCGCCCCACGCGCGGGGGGCGACGATCTTGCTCGCGTAAACGTCATCGAATCCCACTCAGTTTCAATCCGCGCCCCACGCGCGGGGGGCGACGCCGATAGCCCGTATGCGCAGAAGCAGTTAGGGTTTCAATCCGCGCCCCACGCGCGGGGGGCGACCTGCTGGCCGGGCTGCTTGTTGGCGGCGGAGCGAGGTTTCAATCCGCGCCCCACGCGCGGGGGGCGACAACCCAGTCAGGAAGCCTATGGTAGGCCACGAGCGTTTCAATCCGCGCCCCACGCGCGGGGGGCGACCCGACTACCGGGAGGGTAAATGCCGCAGGGTGATGGTTTCAATCCGCGCCCCACGCGCGGGGGGCGACGCCCGGGGCATGAGGGTCTACCGCGAGATGGCAGTTTCAATCCGCGCCCCACGCGCGGGGGGCGACGCTGTGCCGCGCCTGTTCAGGCTCAATGGCATGGTTTCAATCCGCGCCCCACGCGCGGGGGGCGACGCCTAATGCGGCTGATGGTGTGGGCGGGCCTACGCACGGTTTCAATCCGCGCCCCACGCGCGGGGGGCGACAGGCAAGCCTGGCAGAGCTGGAGGCCGGCCGGAGAGTTTCAATCCGCGCCCCACGCGCGGGGGGCGACGGTCGGCCATAGTGATCTGAAAGGCGCTTCGCTGGTTTCAATCCGCGCCCCACGCGCGGGGGGCGACCTCCAGACGATAGCGTCGACGAAGTGCGGGCCCATGTTTCAATCCGCGCCCCACGCGCGGGGGGCGACGTTGTACCTGGGGCCCTTGGGCCTTACTCGCCAGGTTTCAATCCGCGCCCCACGCGCGGGGGGCGACGCCGGCGATCTGGATGCGCGGGAACCCTCATCGGAGTTTCAATCCGCGCCCCACGCGCGGGGGGCGACATCGCTCCATGGGCTAGTTACGCCGCTCCGCGTGTTTCAATCCGCGCCCCACGCGCGGGGGGCGACGTTCGAGATCGAACACCCGGTCCCGGATGTCCTCGGTTTCAATCCGCGCCCCACGCGCGGGGGGCGACCCCGGGGCAGGGCTCGGGCTCGGGTTGAGGAAAGTTTCAATCCGCGCCCCACGCGCGGGGGGCGACTCCGCCAGCGATAGACTATGCGCCGTACAGTACAGGTTTCAATCCGCGCCCCACGCGCGGGGGGCGACGACTGGCTTCAGGCCGGCGAAAAACCACAGCCCGGTGTTTCAATCCGCGCCCCACGCGCGGGGGGCGACGGTGAGCGAGTAAGCATCTGCATACCATTCCGTGTTTCAATCCGCGCCCCACGCGCGGGGGGCGACTTGGGAATAAGCGGAAACTATGTAGTAATCGGGATAGTTTCAATCCGCGCCCCACGCGCGGGGGGCGACTTCATACCGAAGCAGGTCACCTCGTGCCCCGCCTCGTTTCAATCCGCGCCCCACGCGCGGGGGGCGACCGCGAGAACAAGTACCGATAGCTCGATTCACTGGTTTCAATCCGCGCCCCACGCGCGGGGGGCGACGCAGCTGAGGGTGTGGATCTCCGGCCGTACGAAGTTTCAATCCGCGCCCCACGCGCGGGGGGCGACGCGGTATGGCGCGCGGGGGCTCATGTGCCGGGGAGTTTCAATCCGCGCCCCACGCGCGGGGGGCGACGATGATTATCGTCCACTCTACAGCCTAGTTCTGCGTTTCAATCCGCGCCCCACGCGCGGGGGGCGACTCCCCGCGGGGATGGGATCGGTAAACAAGGTTCTTCTGGTTTCAATCCGCGCCCCACGCGCGGGGGGCGACCCTGGTACTCTCCCAGCCGCTGGCTCGCTCCCCTGTTTCAATCCGCGCCCCACGCGCGGGGGGCGACCCGTTCTGCTGGGTGGAACCCTGACCGAGTCAGGGTTTCAATCCGCGCCCCACGCGCGGGGGGCGACCTCGGTGGGGTCGAGTTGGGCCAGCGACTGCACGTGTTTCAATCCGCGCCCCACGCGCGGGGGGCGACGCGGCTGTGACTGTGGGCACCACCGTGGTCGAACTGTTTCAATCCGCGCCCCACGCGCGGGGGGCGACGTTGGCGGCTACCGCCTGCGAGTAAGTAATCTCGTTTCAATCCGCGCCCCACGCGCGGGGGGCGACAACGATCCCGATCGATAAGGCGCTGCTTTTCCGGTTTCAATCCGCGCCCCACGCGCGGGGGGCGACTGAGAAAGGGCGGAGTGAGCGACAGGAAAAACGTTTCAATCCGCGCCCCACGCGCGGGGGGCGACTCGTGGGCATCGATAAGAAGCCCGGCCCACAGGTGGTTTCAATCCGCGCCCCACGCGCGGGGGGCGACTTCTACCTCGCCATGCACCAGGCGTGGCAGCTTGGTTTCAATCCGCGCCCCACGCGCGGGGGGCGACGAATATGGTGTGCCGATAACTGCAGCGTATGTCGTTTCAATCCGCGCCCCACGCGCGGGGGGCGACCTGCTGCCACTGAAGTGGGCGAGCTGGGCGAAGTGTTTCAATCCGCGCCCCACGCGCGGGGGGCGACTAGAGCGCCAGAACAAGGCCGTTCTCGTATGAGGTTTCAATCCGCGCCCCACGCGCGGGGGGCGACACCAGGCGGTATTGAAAGGATGCTAGATCGATAAGGTTTCAATCCGCGCCCCACGCGCGGGGGGCGACTATAGGCGAGCACTCGTAAGACCGCTCAACTTGGGTTTCAATCCGCGCCCCACGCGCGGGGGGCGACGCAGGTAGGCCTCGATTGCCGCTATGCCGGCATTGTTTCAATCCGCGCCCCACGCGCGGGGGGCGACGGCCACATTGCACCAGTTATTGGCCATGTTCCAGGTTTCAATCCGCGCCCCACGCGCGGGGGGCGACTGTCCAGGTGCGGGTTGTCCTGTAGGCGCGCGGGGTTTCAATCCGCGCCCCACGCGCGGGGGGCGACCTCCCCTCCTGCTTCTGGCATTTACCCACCTCCTTGGTTTCAATCCGCGCCCCACGCGCGGGGGGCGACGTTCGAGGCGTGGCACAATGGCTCGGGCGTACACGTTTCAATCCGCGCCCCACGCGCGGGGGGCGACCAGCTCAGGGCGACGCTTACCTGGCTGTTGCACGCGTTTCAATCCGCGCCCCACGCGCGGGGGGCGACGGCCAGGGCAGTAAAGTATGTGCCATCCCGCCTTGTGTTTCAATCCGCGCCCCACGCGCGGGGGGCGACGGTGTACGGGGTAGTGTTGGAGCCGGATACGGTAGTTTCAATCCGCGCCCCACGCGCGGGGGGCGACTGGTGCAGGCCAGGCGATAGACCGCGGCTGGTGGTTTCAATCCGCGCCCCACGCGCGGGGGGCGACTTAGTGCGACTTATGTCAGTAATCCAGCCATCGGTTTCAATCCGCGCCCCACGCGCGGGGGGCGACACCCCGCGTACTCCGGTATCTTGGCGAAAAATGGTTTCAATCCGCGCCCCACGCGCGGGGGGCGACGGCAGAGGATACGATGCGAAGGGTGTTGAAAAAGGTTTCAATCCGCGCCCCACGCGCGGGGGGCGACCTCAATCAGCGGGTGCATGCCCTAAAGGCTGCACAGTTTCAATCCGCGCCCCACGCGCGGGGGGCGACGGGATACGGATACTCGCGGGGATCAACGTAAGGGTTTCAATCCGCGCCCCACGCGCGGGGGGCGACCCGCGGCAACGGGTGCGATGTAGCGCATAGAATAGTTTCAATCCGCGCCCCACGCGCGGGGGGCGACCCGCGAGTGGGCTACGAAGATGAAACGGTTACTAAGTTTCAATCCGCGCCCCACGCGCGGGGGGCGACTTGCCGATGCGCCGAGAACCTGATCATCACGGAAAGTTTCAATCCGCGCCCCACGCGCGGGGGGCGACCCGTGTCGAAGGCCTTCTGAACGGCTTCGGTCACGTTTCAATCCGCGCCCCACGCGCGGGGGGCGACTCGGCCAGGCCGCCGTAGATCTCAGTAGTCGTGAGTTTCAATCCGCGCCCCACGCGCGGGGGGCGACGAGCTCTTCGTGGTGCGTGCGCGTGCCCGCCCAGTTTCAATCCGCGCCCCACGCGCGGGGGGCGACTTGAGGGTACCATCGATGGCACGTGAAGACGATCCGTTTCAATCCGCGCCCCACGCGCGGGGGGCGACTCGGGCACCTTTCGACCATCGCCTTCGCGGGATCGAAGTTTCAATCCGCGCCCCACGCGCGGGGGGCGACATGGATTGCGGCGCCTAACTATTCTGCTTCCTAGTGTTTCAATCCGCGCCCCACGCGCGGGGGGCGACCCCTGTCGGGTATCATCATGCCTTCGTCGAGGTGTTTCAATCCGCGCCCCACGCGCGGGGGGCGACGTCCCGTCGCAGGCTATGCCGTAGGGATAATAGGTTTCAATCCGCGCCCCACGCGCGGGGGGCGACTTTTTACGCGGTGCCCTCAGCTGGCGAAGCGTGGTTTCAATCCGCGCCCCACGCGCGGGGGGCGACAACCTGGACAGCGTGCAGACGGTAGATGTATATCGGGTTTCAATCCGCGCCCCACGCGCGGGGGGCGACGTTGCCAGGGCTCGAGTTCGAATCGGCAGCCAGTTTCAATCCGCGCCCCACGCGCGGGGGGCGACCGTTCAGCGCCGCGATGGCGGCCTGGCAGGCACGGTTTCAATCCGCGCCCCACGCGCGGGGGGCGACTTCGCAGATGCCGCTAAGCGCCTGCTACGGCGCGAGTTTCAATCCGCGCCCCACGCGCGGGGGGCGACGGCCCGCACCGCCAGCCCCGCAGCCCAAGCAGGGTTTCAATCCGCGCCCCACGCGCGGGGGGCGACCCAGGCGCTCGATCTCCTCCCAGCGGCGGTCATGTTTCAATCCGCGCCCCACGCGCGGGGGGCGACTCCCGCGGGGCTATACGCGCTCGCGGGGGCTTTCCCGTTTCAATCCGCGCCCCACGCGCGGGGGGCGACGCTCACAGGCCAAAACCTCCCCCCGCAACACGGGTTTCAATCCGCGCCCCACGCGCGGGGGGCGACCCTTATCCCGCCTCCATTCCCGCATAGCCTGTTGGTTTCAATCCGCGCCCCACGCGCGGGGGGCGACCCAGGATAAACAGGCGTAGGCCGGCCAGGTAGGCCGTTTCAATCCGCGCCCCACGCGCGGGGGGCGACTCAGTACCATCGTAAATACCTCCAATAATCAACTGTTTCAATCCGCGCCCCACGCGCGGGGGGCGACCTGCGAGGAGCATGAGCGGCGACGGGCCAAAGAGGTTTCAATCCGCGCCCCACGCGCGGGGGGCGACGGAGCAATACGCTTGTAAAACGGCCCACAGACATGTTTCAATCCGCGCCCCACGCGCGGGGGGCGACGTGGAGGAGCCTCGACAATCTACGACTGGCTCGTTTCAATCCGCGCCCCACGCGCGGGGGGCGACAGGTTTCCGAGCGGCGCTCCAACAACTTTCCCATGTTTCAATCCGCGCCCCACGCGCGGGGGGCGACTATGTTCCTGCGCCAACTTACGGCGTTTTTCACCGTTTCAATCCGCGCCCCACGCGCGGGGGGCGACCTGCCCCTGGGCCGGGGAGTGCACAGCCCCCGAGTTTCAATCCGCGCCCCACGCGCGGGGGGCGACTGGGACATGGGCGCAAAGATACAATATCTCAAGCAGTTTCAATCCGCGCCCCACGCGCGGGGGGCGACCGTTTTTCCTCGGTATCTCGATGTAGGCCGTTCGGTTTCAATCCGCGCCCCACGCGCGGGGGGCGACGGCCTGGCGGTAAGCCTGGTCCAACCAGGCCAGGCTGTTTCAATCCGCGCCCCACGCGCGGGGGGCGACGCCCGGTGAGGGTGGAGCCGCCGGTGAGGGTGGCGTTGTTTCAATCCGCGCCCCACGCGCGGGGGGCGACCAGCTCGAGCTCTCTGATTTTAGTTATCAATCGCTGTTTCAATCCGCGCCCCACGCGCGGGGGGCGACCCCTGTCGGGTATCATCATGCCTTCGTCGAGGTGTTTCAATCCGCGCCCCACGCGCGGGGGGCGACACAACCTGATGGGCCGCGTGGACAACGATCCAGCGTTTCAATCCGCGCCCCACGCGCGGGGGGCGACCGCCTTTCTGTCATACCATTATTACAACTGCGAAATCGAATGATAAATCGCGAAACCTGTAATAAAATGATACAACGCTATCTTTATTGTCAAGGTGCAACGAGATAAAGTCTTTTCTATAGAGGAAATCAGGACTACGCGAACCCCCCAACGGGTTTCTGGTCGCTATAGGTTCGCGAGAGGCTATTTCATATAACAAGAGGGCCCTCCGGGTCATAAGACGGTTTGGCTCCCACATGCTCAACGCGATGACGCCAATTGTTTCCCAAGAAATAAAAGCGCAAGCTGTCTTCTTCTTTATCTATCTCATCTATCAGGCGTTGCCTGAACGCAGTCCATTGGGTCATATCGACAAGACATTCAAAGACCGATTTTTGAACACGTTGACCCATATTCTCACACTTCTTAGCGACTCGTCGAAGCCTTTTCCGCCCCTCCGGCGTTTCAGTATTTACATCATAAGTGACAAGCACCATCATCATCCATCATCTCCACACGAATGGGGGATAACCTTCAATATCGCCCCTCAAGAATCTTGCAAACAGCATGGCTTGAACGTGCGGCAGCAGACCTAAGGCAATCCTCTCTCCTAAGAATGGGTGATATATCTCTTCCTGCTTCCTTTTCTGATAAGCAACCAGAACCGTCTTGCGGGTCTCATCGTCCATCATCACCGCTCCTGACTCCGTCTTTCTAAAACCCTTGCCCTTTATCTGTTGGCGGTTGACGAGGGACAAAGCGAGACGGTCAGCGAAAAACGGGCGAAGCTCCTCCATAAGGTCTAAAGCCAAGCCCGGTCTACCTGGCCTATCTCTATGAAGAAATCCTACTGCTGGATCCAGACCGACTGCCTCAAGTGAAGAGGTGACATCATGCAATACCAAAGCATAAATAAACGAGAGAAGCGCGTTCATGTTGTCAAGTGGAGGTCTCCGGGTACGCTGTTTGAAGAAAAAATCCTCCTTATTGGCAACAATAAGTTGGTTAAAAACACCGAAATAGGCACGAGCTGCGTCACCTTCATATCCCCTTACCGTATCAAGGGGGAGAAGACCATCCTTCAGATTATGAGATATATGTGTAAGGTATCGCACTGTTTCTTTGAGCTGCGAAACATCGACGCAATCTTGATGGTCACGCTGGGCACGTAAAAGCACAACACGGCAATTCGCGACCTTCGCAAGGACAATATTTCGGGCTACCTGAGAAGAAAAGGCAGGGTCATCTGCTCGCCGATACTGCTCCCTTCTAAGAAGAACATTTCCTGAAACGGGACCATGTACTCTTGCCCAGAATCTGCCGTATTCACTGAGAAAAGAGATGGACACATTTCGTTCACCGCACATCTGCATGAGCGGCGGGCTGCATGAAACCTGACCAAAACAGACAATACCATCAAGGGTATGGACTGGAACCCGTAGCTTTGTTTCCTGTCCTACACGCACAACTACCGTTTCTCCGTCCCGGGAGAGGTATGCTCCCTGACTGGTTACATACAAAGTGTTAAGAAGCCGTTTCATCTTCCTCACCCGATTCCAAGATCAGCCTGGATAGGTATGAGTTAACACTACGTTTCCTGCTAGTTGCTTTGGGAAGGCAAACATCTATTAGTGAACATTTTTCACACTTCTTTGAATAATATGCTTTAGGTGTGCATGCACGCGCGACCAATTCATGCAACCTTTCAGATGCCACCTCTGTTTTTTTTCGCAATTCTTTATCGAATGCCAATTCCAACCGCCGTACTGATTTGCCATAGTAAAGGGCACCCACTGGAATGGTGACCCCGAGCATCTCTTCGAGGCAAAGAGCTTGCGCACAAAGCTGAACCTCGTAGCCCTCTTCGCGGCGCAAGCTACCACGTTTGTATTCCACCGGGAAAGGTTGCCAAAGGCCCGGTACTCCTTCCAGTGTTGTTCCCTCTGCGAAAAATTCGCCATCACGAGCCATGATATGGGATTCTGTTAGGCGATGAAACTCCACAACGTCCGCCTTGCCGGTTACACCAAGCCTGAGCGACCTCAACGGTAGACCTCGGACTATGCGTATATCCCCACGTGACTCCGTCTCCGAGGCATGCGTTCTTTCGTGGAGAATGCCCCCTTCGATGGTGAAAGGGTTGTCCTCCCATGCGCCCTCGATGTAGATCAGCGCCGCTCTCCGCTCGCAGAACAATAGATGCTGCAGAGCGGAGAGCGGAATGAGATCATCCTCAGCATACATCTTCCAACGGGATAAAGAAAACGCTTATACCACCATTACATTTCCCGGGACATCATTCCAGACCAGTTCCGCCTTCCCGCCTTCTCCGGTTACGACGAAACCTGCAGATACACCGCTCGGCAAAGCGCTCTTCTTGAAAGAAACCGTGTAATCATCGAAGGAACGGGGAGCATCTACGCCATCTTTTTTCTTGATCTCGATGAGTTCAAACAACTTGTGGGCAGGCGCACATCCTAGCATAGCCTGCTTCTCGCGTTGCACCTCATCTGAATCTGTTCCCACATGCTTGAACACAAAGATGGGCTCGCGAACTGACATCAATCCCTTGCTAGAGGATCGATCATGCTCGAACATCTTGAGCAAGGCTTCCCAGAGAAGGGTTAGATCATCATCTGTGAACCCAGTACCGGTGTCTTCCTGCGCAAGATAGGCACTGATGAATCCCTTCAAGACGAAGAGACCATAAGGGATCAGCGCTTTCCTTCCCATGGTACGGAGCTCATCTTCTGGTTGCATCTTTTCCCATTCTTCGAACTCTTTCGACCCAACGTCTTTGCCTTTAATATCGTTATCCGCGACTGCCATCCTGGTTATCGAGATTTCTAGTGGTAATATTGGGTCGACAGAGCGAGCAAAAGATAATTGCACTGGACCACGTATTTGTCCTGCATTTGGGCCTGTAGACAGGACGGCGCCAAATGTTCTAACATCATAAAAATTCTTGCACAGCCATTTTCCTGCAGCTCTTGCCTTATCAAGTGTCGTCTTCCATTTATTATTCTCAAAAGGCGGCATTCCACTGGTTTCTTCATGGGCTCTTGCTATTTTAGTGTTGAGATTTGTTGCATGCTCTATGAAGATTGCGAAGGGCATCTTATTATCTCTAGCTATTTGTACATAGTTTCTCACCCTTCTTTTAAGCGCAACATCCGACACTAGTCCACGCATGTCTTGAGGATCGATACGGGGGGCATTTCCTGCATCAGGATCTCCATTGGGATTTCCGTTCTCGCAATCGAACAGAAGCACGAATTCATAGCGGTTCTTTATCGGGTTATTCATCACTGACCTCCTTTTCCGATTCGAAAGTTTCCTTCTTGTTTTTTCTCATATCAGCGATTTGCTGATAGTAGCCTAGTGCGAAAAGGCTCTGTTCTTCCAGGCTCAATGTCTTAGGAATACCTGTTTTCAATCCATCCCAAATTTCCGTTATCTTTTCTTCATACCAGTGAGCCAATCCAGGATCCAGCTTGTTGAGGTGAAACTGGCTTGTGCGTGTAAGGCGCCCCAGAACGAGAGAAGGCGTAACACTGGCAGCTGCATAATACCTCTGCACAATGCCAGCGCCCACATCTCCTAAGGCACTGCGCTGTAACCTGGCAAGAATCGCCATCAACCTGCCACATTGATAAGCTGGATTTGGATATCCATCATTCAGGTCCGGTTTAATCAAATCTGCCATTTCATCACCTCCACCTTGTCGATATTGCCTTATAAGATAAGCTTTGATGAGTCCAATTCGGGCATGGTTAAACGGCTCATCTTTTATAATGTCTATTCTCATTCTTTCAAGAGAATATGCTAAGGCTGATCTGGGTATTGGTTCATTGTTGACGGCAGAACGCCATAATTTTGCAACCAAGGGTGATGACAAGGGTGATGATTTTGCAACCGAGGGTGGTCGGAGATCGCTAGGATTGCGCACCATCCCGCCAAGTACCGAGAAGAACTTGGGCGATTTTGCTAAGGCATCCCCACCAGATCTTATTATTGATAAATCATCAAACCATTTCCTTATATTCTCGACAAGATTTTCAAAGCGGCCTTCCATCCAGTCACGAACCATAACCCTTCCGCTCGCCCCGGATAATGTAATCGCGTAATAGTAGTTATCCTGAAGATCCGGTCTTCGCCCTGACCTTATGCTTGCCAGCAGTTCCCTCGCACGCTCCTGAGCTTGTATTTCCTGTTCATCATGTCCTTCCTCCAGCCAGAATAAGGGATCATCTTCCCTTTCTACCCTCCCCTTGAACCAGTGAACGATTTTCGTTCCGGCAAGTTGTTGGCTATGATGCTCAATCAAGTAGTTAAGGGCTGCCCTGTAGGCTGAGGCTGCATTCTCTGACACTGCCGCATTTTCAGATTGTTTAAGGCCGTATGACTTAAACGCATCCTTGTCGAAACCAATTAATACATCACCCTGTTTGCTTCCCCCCACATCTGCTAAGCCTTTTACCTTGGGGTGAGTCATAGCGGGCTCAACGCCCTCACCAGTGACGAGACAGACCATCGTCTTAGTCCCTTTTTTCTCCATGGTGATGCTCAAGTGGTGTATACGCCACCAATCATGCCACAGATTAGATTCAAGAGGGAAAACCCCAGATATACGAAAGGTGATTTTATCGGTTTCCCTTGCTCTATATTCCTCTAGCGCCTTACGTATTGCATCAAGAGAGGTATTATCGGAAATAACTTCCGCTGCCTTGCCCAATTCAGGCATGGCAGTGCTTGCCTCGCGCAGTAGAGAGACGAAATAGTCATGCTTATCCCTTGTTTTCGGATTGTCAGCCGCTTTCCCGTAGAGCGCCACGACATTCGCGGTTTCCGCCAGGAAGTGGCTTCTTCTCTCCTTGCCCTGCATAAAAGACGGGTTATATTCAGGACATCTTTCAAAGAGTTGCCCCCGGTTATTTCTCGATCCCACATCCCCCAACTCGATGACATTCACAAATCTTCCCTCATCGTCGATCACTATTGCCCAACGAATGTACTTAGGTGCAAAACCTGGCTCTGTTACCAGGTTATGTTCTTGCGCGAATTTCACCAGTTGTTCCAACATTAGATCCTACCTCCGTCTAACTTAAGGACTTCTTCGTCGTTATCATATTCAGGAATCTCCATGACGCCGTTCACTACTTTTGCACGGAAAAGGCTGATCTTGGGCGCATCAGTAGAAGAGCCGGGTTTTGACAGGTCAAAGACGTCGTACAGCATCAGACCAATATCGATGTTTACAGGCACAGGTTCAGCTTGTATGGAATCAGGTTCCACAAGCTCAAAGTAGGCCGGGAATTCACGACATCCGAGATACGGCTGGTATATGCACTTCCCGTTGAGTGCACGCCTGCGAAACTGAGCCTCCATGGCCTTAAGGCGATCTTCATAACCGGGCCAGGGCCTGATCTCAGCATGCAGCCTATAGCGCACATCCTTCAAAGCCATGGTTTGCCTTTGAGTCCTTCCCTCGTCGTCTCTACCAAGCATTTCTTTGGTGCCGTCAGCAAGTATCGGCTTAGGTTCCTTTTTACCGGAAATCCAGTCAAGGATTGTTCTTTCGCTCGGTGCCTTGTTCTTTACCTCGTTGCGCCGTAATGCGATGTATTTCGGCTCGGACAGCATCTCGACTTTCTTTACCTGCCATCGGAACTCAGCCTTTGAAGGGTCCCGGTTCGGTTTACAGTAAATCGCATCGAATATGGCGCGGGCTGCCGATGGGGTGATCACCGGATAGCTGAATCGTTCTACCTTTAATTCGGGGCGTGTAAAGCAGGCAAACTCCCCCCATACCTCCAGTATCTGGTTTGTTGGTCGCATAAAAGACCTCCTTTTCATAAAGTCAGCCTATAAGGCATTCCATTCCTTGCGGCGGGTTTAGCCCTGTTTCAAGGCTGTAATGTTCTCCGTTAAGATAAATGAACCATTCTTCTGAATAGCTGTCCCTGCCGAGAGGGACGGGCTCGATATAGGATAGTAACGGGTCATCAAACCCGGGCTTGAATAACCCCACAGCGTATGGCCTCGCTTTCGTTATCCACTTGGCATTCAAGCCGGCCTTTCGCACTTCTTCTTCCAACTCGTTAAATACGGCAGGCTCATAAGGAACGAGTATGTTGATCGCTGGCTTCTCAATGACATGATAGCTTTCGGATACTTTTACGAAATCACGCAGGTTAATGCCTTCAAGTAGATCTTCCTTCTTCCGTTCCGGCCTCGCGATATCGTAGAGCTCCCGGTAGTATTCTTCGAATATACGAGGTGAATTAATGTCCAGACCATGATCGCCGTACTTAGCGAGGAGTATCTTCATCACCTCGGTAGCTTGCCTGTAAGCACCATCCGGGTATATGTTTTCCCCCTCGGTGCTTTCAGGCAAGAACAGCACCACCTCGCCCTCCTCAAGCCGGCCATTCCTGTTGCAACGACCAGCAGCCTGGGCAATCGAATCCAAGGGACCCAAAGCTCTGTATACGAGCGGGAAATCAATGTCGACTCCTGCTTCAACACATTGCGTGGAAACAAGGAGGCAAGGCTCTCCTTTATCAAGGCGCAGACGCACTTCCTTTATGACTTCTTGTCTGTGTGCAGGGCACATGTTAGTGGAGAGGTGAAATACGTCTTCTACTCCCATCCTGATGAGCTCATCATAAAGCGTAAGGGCATGCCTTTTTAGATTTACTATACAGAGCACCTGACCATGTGCGTCGTTTGCCAGCTCTTTCGCCAGATCATTCCAGGATACCGTTTCCCTTATATCCTGCGGCCACCTTGCCCTGTTGCGGCGCGCCCGTTCATATAGCTTCAGTTCTTCAGGAACTATCTCCCTTGGGTTCCAACCACGCACGTAATGCTTCCTTATGTGCGCATCGAGGTGGGAAAAAGCTGGTTGGGTCGCAGTTGAAAACACTATTGTTGAATTGTATCTCTCGGACAGGTGTGATAATGTCGCGAGGGTAGGTATCACAAGGCCAATGGGTAATGTCTGCACTTCATCGAATAAGATCACGCTATTAGCCAATCTGTGTAGCTTACGGCAGGCTGAAGGTCGATTAGAAAAGAGAGACTCGAGGAACTGGACACTCGTGGTCACGATAATCGGTGCATCCCAGTTCTCGGTGAGCAGCCTTTCTTGCTGATGAAATTCTTGCTCATCATCGGAAGTAACGCCATCAACTGCTCTTTTGCCTCCACGTATGCCGGATAGGCTATGATGCTCAAGGACATATCTTCTGGCGTCGCGGGCATCTATCGCAGATGCCAGTGCTTTGCGATATTCAGAAACCGTCTGATCGATTATGCTCAGATAAGGAATCACCGTGATTATCCGTTCCAAGTTATTATGCAAAGCATGCTTGACAGCGAAGGCCAACATGCTCAAGGTCTTTCCCGTTCCCGTTGGGGCCGTGAGAGTGAACAGGCCATGTTTGTTTTCTGCTGCAGCGAGGCAAGCATGCAGCAGGTCTGATCGCATTTTTCGAACAGAAGGTGAGGCTCCAGACTTCATGGAGAGTTCGCCAAGATATCCAAGTAGATGTTCCAAAAGCGTGTCTGGGTTAAGCTTCAAGCCGGGTTCACTATAGCTCCTGGCACCCTTTTCTTGTGCATTAAAATGCGCCTCTGTTTCGATATAATCCGCATCCACAAGGGTGGAGAAGAGCATGCGGATATCGAGCATACCAGCTATTTTGGAATCATCGGAATGTTTGTATATAGATTTACCGATTTGTTCTTTAGCGGGTAGCTCGAGGCCATCCTTCTCCAGCCTCTCAAGCAGATTTCTCATATCAGGCTCGGATAGAACCAGACCCTCGGTATTATTGATTTCTAACTTCGCAGGATCAAGGTCGCCCAAGGAGCTCTTCGAGGCCCTTTGAAGGCCTTTATGGTGTCCCTGGATGGAAAGTGCCGCTGCAATGCCCGACATTTGATACTTTGATAAGGCTATCCATGCGCCGTTCGACCAGTGGTCGACTCCCCTAATCTCTCCGCGCAACCTTTGCTGAAACTTATCGCCATATTTCCCTATATCATGCAATATTCCTGCGATATATGCCTCTAAAGAAGCATCGAACGCTTCAGCATATTTGGAGGCTCTCTCAGCCACTAGCCGAAGATGCGATTTTAATGGATCAACTTCACCGACAGAGTTTGAGGTATGTGCTAGATATTCCATCTCCGCACACCCTATCAGTCATCCGACAGCCTTATCTTGAAAATGTTCATTCTGGTATCGTTTAACTTATGATTTTCTTATACATCATGGCAGTGACAACATTATGGCAGTGGCAAGATTGATTTTTCAGAAGGTGAAGTTGCAATTTGCAGGCCTTTTCTGGATAGCGTCAAGGAATTTGTGTCCATTGATCTAGCCTTCCTCTTCTGACACCAAATTGTTGAAACCCCGGAGCCGTCTCTGTTGCAGCTTTTCGTTCTCGAATTTGAGTATGAGATAGAGCACGGATACGAGGCTCTCCTCCGAGGAGAAGGCCTCGATGGTCTTGCACCTGCGCTTGATCTCCTTGTTGATCCTCTCCAACTGGTTGGTGGTGTAGATATAGGGGCGCACCTGCTCCGGGTATTTCATGAATGCGGTTAAGTGGGAGAAGTTCTCTCGCCAGTAGCGCACCAGGGATGGATAGCGTTTCTTCCAGGTTTCCGCAAAGGAGGCCAGAGCCCGCTCGGCCTTCTTCTGATCATCGGCCCTGTAGATGGTCTTGAGACCCGAGAGCACATCGGAGCAGTCGGAGCGCCTCACCCTGGTGCGTGCGTTGCGGACCGCGTGCACGCAGCAGAGCTGGTGATCGCAGGAGGGGAATACGGAGCGCGAGGCCTCCTCGATGCCCGAAAGGTCATCGGAGACCACGATGTCTATGCGCTCCACGCCCCTTTCCTTGAGCTCTCCGAAGATCTCCCGCCAGGCATGCGCGCTCTCGCCCTCACCTCCCATGAGGAAGAAGCCCAGGATCTCCCGCCGGCCCTCGTGGTCGGTGCCCTGGGCGATGTACACCGGCTCCTTCTCGTAGGTGCCGCGGCGCAGGGAGAGGAAGACGGCGTCGATCACTACCGAGAAGTAGGCCTGCTTGAGCGGCCGCATCCGCCAGGCCTCTATCTCTGCCTCCGCCACCCGGGCCAGCTTGGCTATGGAGGAGTGAGAGTAGAGGGTGCCGTAGATGGCCTCGATAACCTGCTGGATCCGGCGGGTATTGATGCCGCACTGGAACATGATGAGGATGAGGTCCCCCAGATCCACCGAGGCCCGCCTCTTGCCCGGTAGTATGGCGGGGTAGAACTCCCCGGAGCGCGTCCTGGGCACCCTCAGGTCCTCTATGAGCCCTCTTGAGGTGATGAGGGAACGCTCGTAGAAGCCGTTGCCCTTGTCCTCCGGATGCTCCTCCAGGAAGAGCTCCCTTTCCTCGGTCATCAGTCGCTGCATGATCGCCTTTTCCCTCTGCTTGACCTCTTCCCTTACCTGTGTGACCATTTCCCTTGAGGCATGTTCATTACGTTCAGCCATAGCCTTCCTCCTTGTTTGGTTGCTCACCTATACAAGAGGAAGGCTATCTATTGTCGCTCTAGGAGTCCAGACACAATTTGTTATACGCTACCTCATCCGACAGCCTTATCTTGAAAATGTTCATTCTGGTATCGTTTGACTTATGATTTTCTTATACATCATGGCAGTGACAACATTATGGCAGTGGCAAGGTTGATTTTTCAGAAGGTGAAGTTGCAATTTGCAGGACTTTTCTGCATTCGGGATCGAGTTTTAGCAGTTCATCCTGGTTAAGACGCAAATATAAACCAATGAAGGGTGAAGTAGCCTGTGGAAATGTGGTATGTTTCGTTAGGGAAACTCTCTTCGGATGCTGCCGGCTTTGCGGAGAGGATTCCCGAAAAAGATCTTGATGAGGGGAGTAAGGGTATGTTGAGCAAGGTGCTCATTCCCACGGATGGTTCGGAGACGGCCCGCAAGGCCATGGATTTCGCCGCCCGCCTGCTTGCCGGGAGCTCCTGCGAGGTGGTCCTCCTCGCGGTGGTTGAGGAGCCGGCGTACGCCACCTTCTGGTCGGACGGCCTCGTCGCCCCGGAGGTCATCCTCCCTCCCACGGAGGAGTTGAAGGAGGAACTGCGCGGCAAGGCGGAGGAGACCTTGTCCGCCGAGGCGGAATCCCTGCGGGCGGCCGGATTGCGCACGACCGTAAGGCTCCGTTTCGGCAACCCCGCGACGGAGATACTGCAGGAGGCGGAGGACGGCGGCTACGAGATGATCGTCATGGGCAGTCACGGCCGGGGCGTCCTGGGAGGATTCCTCCTGGGCTCGGTGAGCAACCGGGTGGTGCACCACGCGAAATGTCCCGTCCTCGTGGTGCGCGGTTGAGTTTGACAGGGCGGGGCGGCAAGCGTATATTATCCCTATTCCCCGCGGCTGGGGATTATTGACAATCGCATAGACACCGCGAAAGGCGATGAAGGGGAGGAGTAAGCCCGCGGGTAGCGCTACAGAGAGCCGGGCCGAGGTTGAGAACCGGTGCGCGAAGCGGGCCGAAGATGGCCCCGGAGCTGCCCGCTGAAAGCGAGGAGCGAAGAGCGAGGAGCGAGTAGGCGAGGACGGAAGCCCCCGTTACCATGGGCGAGGGTATCGCGCCGCGGCGCCGTACCCGGTGCGGGTGATACGGTAGTGCATACCGCCGTGCGCCTTCGCCGGCGGTATTTCTTTTCGCGGGAACGGGAGCACGTGCGCATCACCCGGGGCCGGGCCCCCGGGTTTTGCGCGGGGCGTGGTCCAGGAGCCGGCCCCGGGTGTCGGCTCCTGCCGTTGGCCACGGATGTAGACAGGGAAAGGAAGGTGATGGCGTTGCTATGGATCATGCGCGGCCTCCCAGGGTGAAATGGTAAATAATGGAATGGGAGGTATCTGCAAAATGGCGAAGACGATAGAGGAGATCAACGAGCGCATCAGGAGGGGCGAGGCGGTGGTGGTCACCGCCGAGGAGATCATCGACCTCGTGGAGAAGAAGGGCGTGGAGGAGGTCGCCGCCACGGTGGACGTGGTGACCACGGGCACCTTCGGTCCCATGTGCTCCTCCGGGGCCTTCATCAACCTGGGACACGCCCAGCCGCGCATGAAGATCCACCGCGCCTGGCTTAACGAGGTGCCGGCGTACTGCGGCATAGCGGCCGTGGACATCTACATCGGGGCCACGGAGATGGCCGTGCACGACCCCCTGAACGAGGTCTTCCCGGGCGAGTTCCGCTACGGAGGGGGGCACGTCATCGAGGACCTGGTGGCGGGGCGCAAGGTGCACCTGAGGGCGGAGTCCTACGGCACAGACTGCTACCCGCTGCGCCACTGGGAAAGGGACATCACCCTGGCGGACGTCAAGGAGGCCTGGCTCTTCAACCCGCGCAACGCCTACCAGAACTACAACGTGGCGGTGAACCTCTCCGACCGGGTCATCTACACCTACATGGGCGTCTTGAGGCCAAACCTGGGGAACGCCAACTACTGCAGCGCGGGGCAGCTCTCGCCGTTGCTGAACGACCCCCTCTTCAGGACCATCGGCATAGGCACGCGCATATTCCTGGGAGGAGGCACGGGGTACGTCGCCTGGTACGGCACGCAGCACAACACGGATGTTCCCCGCACGGAGGGGGGAGCGCCCAGGCGCCCCGCCGGCACCCTCTCGGTCATCGGCGACCTCAGGGGCATGAACCCCCGTTACCTCACGGGATACTCCATCCTCGGATACGGGGCCACCCTCGCCGTGGGGATCGGCATCCCCATACCCGTCCTGGACGAGGACGTGGTGAGGGCCGCGGCGGTGCGGGACGAGGACCTCGTGGCACCCGTCGTGGACTACTCCACGGATTATCCCCAGGGCACGGGAAGGGTGCTGGGAGAGGTCACCTACGCCCAGTTGCGGAGCGGGCGCATAGTGCTTGACGGCAAGGAGATACCAACCGCTCCCCTTTCCAGTTACCACCGCGCGCGGGAGATAGCGCTGACCTTGAAGGCGTGGATAGAGGAAGGACGCTTCCTCCTCTCAAGCCCCGTTGAGCTCTTGCCCTGCGCGCATCGCGATGAGGGGGTGATCTGAATGGTAAGGCACAAGGTGGTCCTGCACTTTCCCCACGAGCAGGTGGACAAGCCCATCGTCAGCAGGCTGGTGCGGGATTACGGGCTGGACTTCAACATCCTCAAGGCCTCCATCACCCCGCGAGAGGAGGGGCTGCTGGTCCTGGAGCTCGCGGGCGAGGAGGCCGACTACCTGCGCGGCGTGGAATACCTGAGGTCATGCGGCGTGAGCATCCAGCCACTCTCCCAGGACATCCGGCGCAACGAGGAGAGGTGCACCCACTGCGGCGCCTGCCTGGCGGTGTGCCCCACGTCCGCCCTCGAAATCGACCCCGCCACCATGCGGGTGGAGTTCGAAGAGGAGGAGTGCGTGGCCTGCGAGCTCTGCGTCAAGGCCTGTCCTCCGCGGGCCATGGAGATCCATTATTGACAGGGATCGTCGACCCGTCGTGTCGGCCGGTTGTCGACCGCCGGCGCGGGAGATCCCCCGCGCCGGCGGTCTTTCGCGAAGGGGACCGGAAGTGTCGTGGGCGGACCGTGATGCCGTGACGTTTTTAGTAGGCGTTCGGGGTTGAAAAGGATCGGGAGAACGCCCCATGCCGGGCTTTACCTTGCGAGCCTATACTGGTAAAAATAAGGTATGGCCACGTTGGAGATAGAGGGCGCGGGCGCCCCCGTGAGCCTCGAGGAAAAGGTGGAGTACACCCTGGGCAGGGTGGACCCCGCGAGCCATGCCTTCCCCGACATCGATCTCACCCCCTACGGGGGCGTGGACGCCGGGGTTTCCCGGAGGCATGCCAAGATAACCCGCCTGGGAGGGGACCGCTACTATATCATGGACCTCTCCAGCACCAACTTCACGCACGTAAACGGGGAGCGCCTGGCGGCTTTCGAGCCCAGGCCCCTTGCGGACGGAGACGAGATCTTCCTGGGCACCCTGAAGGTGGTCTTCCGCGCCTGAGGGTCAGCGGCCGTCGGTGCGCGCCCGGTACCCGGTTCCTTTCCTCCCTCGCTTTCCTCGAACGTGGGCGGTGTTTGAGCCCATCCGTGCTTGAGCACAGGCGTTGCCTGACCCCATCCATGTTCGACTCCATCCATTTTCAAGGGTGGGAAGTGGAACGAGATTCCGCGGTGTCGCCATATTCAGGTCGGCGGGCATAATTGTCGATAACCCATTAACGGAAATGTAGTACGGTTATGGCTGTAAACGGTGGGTGGTTGAAGACGTGGCGGGAAGATACCGCATCATCAGGGAGATCGGCCGCGGAGCGATGGGGCGCGTCTACCTCGCCCGGGACTCAATCCTGGAAAGGGATGTGGCCCTCAAGGAGCTGGCCGTTCCGGACTACCTCGGCGAGGATGAGATAAGGGATGTCCGCGAGCGCTTCACCCTGGAGGCCAAGGCGGCGGCGAAACTCGCCCACCCCTACATACTCACCGTGCACGACATCATCAGCTCCGGGGACCGCCAGTTCATCGTCATGGAATACCTGGAGGGGAAGACGCTGCGCGACGTCCTGCGGGAGCGCATGCTCTCCCCCGAGGAGGTCATGAGCATCGCCCCCATGGTTTGCGAGGCCCTGGGCTACGCCCACGCCCGCGGCGTCATCCACCGGGACGTCAAGCCGGACAACATCTTCGTGCTCCAGAACGGGAACATCAAGGTGGCCGATTTCGGCATCGCCAAGATGCTCAAGATGAGCGACCGCACCCATACCGACGTGATCATGGGGACCCCCAACTACCTGGCCCCCGAGCTGGTAAAGGGTCAGCCCTACGACCACCGCGTGGACATCTTCTCCCTGGGGGTTTCCATCTACGAGATGCTTGCCGGTCGCCGTCCCTTCGAGGCCGAGAACGACTACGCCATCATCTTCAAGGTGGCCTCGGAAGAGCCCGTGCCCCTCGGCGAATTGCGGAAGGACCTGCCCGCCAGGCTGGTGCAGTGCGTGCATCGTGCCCTGCAGAAGGACCCGGAGCGGAGATACCGGAGCATGGAGGAGTTCAAGCGGGATCTCATGAAGGTGCGCGTCGAACTGGGCATGGCAACGGAAGACATGGAAGAGGAGAAGGCTTTCGACAAGGAGAGCGCCCTGCGGAGCGAGCTGGCGGAGGCGCGCAGGATCGACCTGGATGCCGGCGCCGGGGAGGAGATCGGCGGTTACGACTTCCGCCGGGACAGGGAGTGGAAGGAGCTCATCGCCCGCATATACCGGTCGGAGCCGCCGGAGGGGGAAGCGGGCGGGGAAGAGGCCGCGGTTGAGGCGGAGGAGGCCGCGGGTGGCCGCGTAAGCCCGTGGCGGGAAACGGGAGGCGTGAAGGCCGCAGGGGTTGGCGCTCCGGCGGGAAGGGGATACGCGCAGCAAGGCGGCGCCTCGCGTGTCGCCGGGATGGGGTCGGTTCCCGTGGCAGCAGGGGGCACCCTCGCCCAGCCGGCTTACGTCCCCTTCGGGGTCCCCGCGCGCGGGGAAAAGGCGGGTTCACGGGTCGACACGCGTTACGGCGCGACGGCCGCGGCCCTCGCCCTGCTGCTCGCCTCCACCACCCTTTTCCCCTGGGTGGGGAAGGGGTTGAACCCCTCGCGCGCCCTCGTGGGCATCTCCTTCCCCGAGGGTATCGTGCTGGCCTGCCTGGCGACCGCGGTCCTCGGCTGCGACGCCATGCTCTTCCTGGGGGTGGGTTCCGACAGCTGGTGGACGAGGGGCATGAGGGCCTTTTCCCTTCTCTGCGTGGCGACGGCGGCGCTCTTTTTCGGCCTGCGCGTGTTGGGCGGCTTCGGTTACGAACGGGTGTCCGGCATCTCCCTGGGCGGAGCCCTGGCGGGCACGGGATGGGGATTCTGGCTTGCCGTCGCGCTGTCCCTCGCCGTTTCCTGGTCTTGTTCCCGTGTAACCGGATCCGTGCGCTGACGGCTACAGGGACGCCGTTGGGCGCCGGCAAGCGATCGTCCGGAGCCCGCCCATCAGAATCCGTCGTTTTCCAGGAGCCAGGCGACGTACTCCTCCAGGGGCTCGCTGTAGTGCCTGGCGGCCGGGAACCCCTGCAGGCGCAGGTTCATGTTGTCCAGGGGCGAGTAAGGGGGGCGGGGGCAGGGCAGGTTGAGGTCGGCGTAGAGTATGGGTTCGACTGGAATATCCTTCCATCCGGCGATGTCCACGATCTCCCGCGCGAAATCGTAGCGCGAGCAGACACCCCGGTTGGTGGCGTGGTAGAGCCCGTACTTTCCGGAGACGCACACGTCGTGGATGATCCCGGCCAGGTCCCCGGTGTAGGTGGGGGTGCCCACCTCGTCGGTGACCACGCGCAGGGCGCCCTTCTCCCTGGCGTTGCGGAGGATGCTCTTAACGAAGTTGCGCCTGCCCGCCCTGCCGAAGAGCCACTGGGTGCGGAAGATGAAGTGGCGGGGAAGGAGGGAGGCGAGGTAGCGCTCAGAGGCCAGTTTCGCCCTGCCGTAAACGGACTGCGGGTTGGGGGCGTCGAACTCGTTGTAGGCGGCGCCCTTCCTGCCGTCGAAGACGTAGTCGGAGCTGATGAAGGCCATGGCGCACCCGCATTCCAGCGAGGCCAGCGCCAGGTTCTGGTTGCCGGTGAAGTTGACCCTGAGGGAGGGTTCCGGGTCCAGCTCGGCCCGGTCTGCGTCGATGTCTGCGACGGTGTTTATGAGAAGGTCGGGACGGAGCGGGGGGATCTTCTCCATGACCAGACCGTGGTCGGTGATGTCCAGGTCGAGGTCGAACCCGAACACCTCGTGTCCCCGCGAGCGGAAGACCTCGACCAGGTCCGAGCCCAGCTGCCCCGCGGCGCCGCAGATGATCACGCGCATGGACACCCCTCCTTTCCGGGTTCAGGCACCCCAGTCGAAGGCGATGGAAGGGTCGTCGTAGGGGATGCGTTCCTCGTCCGGCTGCGCGGGGTCGTAGGAGAAAGTGGTGTGGTAGAAGAGGCCCACCGGCCTGTCGCCGAGCACCTGGTAGCCATGGGCGACGCCGGGGGGGATGACGATGAGGAGCGGCTGGTGTTCCCCCGCGTAGATCACCTGCGTGACGCCGCGGGTGGGCGAGTCGTCGCGCAGGTCGTAAAGAACCACCTTCGCCTCCCCCGTGGCCACGAACCAGAGGTCGTGCTGCTTGCGGTGCCAGTGGAAGGCCTTGATCACCCCGGGGTAGGTGAGGGTGAAGGTGGTCTGCCCGAAGCGCTCCAGCAGCCCGTCGTCGTCGCGCAGCACCTCCAGCAGGTAACCCCTCTCGTCACAGTACCTGGCGAGCGGCTTTACCAGCACTCCCTCGATATCGCCTTCCGTTTTGCCCGTCATGCCTGACCACCTCGCTTTCCCGGTTTAGGTTATCGGAGCGGGGAGGGAAAGGCAACCGGGTGCCCCGTTTCATACATCACCGCACTTGGCACTTCCCGTTTGTCCTGGGGGTGAGCGGAGAGTGGCCCGTGGTCCGGCAGGCAAAGGGGGAGAGGGCCCCCTCAGGGAGCCCTCTCCTTTAAGCGGTGTGACGTCGCAGAGCGACCGCTGTTAGACCGCTTGCCGTCCGTAACGCCGGCGCAGCCCCAGTGCCAGGAGGACCAGGCCTGCGAGGACGAAGCCCGCCGCCAGCAGGAGCAGGGGAAGCTGCTCCATGCCCGTGGCCGGGAGCGCCGTGGTGCCGGCGGTGACCGCCGGAGGTTTGGGCGGGGTCACCACCTCGCCTCCCACCGGGACGTCCGCGTTGAGGAAGTCGATGTCGTCCCTGTCCTCCCCCGGGGCCAGCTCAACGTCCATGCTGGTCTCGAAGACGTTATAGTATTTCGTGGTGTCGAACTCCTCGCTCACCGTGTAATCCCCCGCCTCGAGCAGGGGGAAGGCGTAGGTGCCGTCATCGGCGGTGGTCTGGGTGAAGCTCACCAACTCGCCGCCAAGGGTCTCCCCCTCCAGCTTGATGGTGACGCCCGCCAGCGGCGTGTCCGCGTCGTCTATGGCGCCGTTGCGGTTGACGTCCAGCCACTTGGTGCCGGAGATGGAACCGTAAGGGGCGTTGGAGAAGATCACCGATGCCTCGTCGCCAGGCTCCAGTGTGATGTCCACGCTCACGGGACCGGTGGCGTAATAACCGGTGGGCACCTTCTCGGATACGGTGTAGTCGCCGGGGATGAGGTCCTCGAAGGCGAAGGTGCCGTCCTCGCCGCTGTAGGCTGTCACCGTGAGGTCATCGGGGCCCGTGAGGGTGATCTCCACGTCCTTGAGGCCCTCCTCGCCCTCGTCCCGCACCCCGTCCCCGTCCAGGTCCTCGAACTTGAGCCCGTCGATGCGGGAGTAGGGGCAGTTGCCGAAGTCCCTTTCCTCTCCCTCGCCCGGGGAGAGTTCCACCACGAAGGTGGTCGGGGTGGTCGGGAAATAACCCTCCTCCGCCTCCTCGACCAGGGTATAGGTACCCGCCTCCAGGTTGGGGAAGGCGTAGGAACCGTCCAGCCCCGTGTCCATGGTGGCGATGGGATCCCCCAACGGGGAGTCGCCCTCGTAGAGCTTGATGGTCACGCCGGGGATGGTCACCGTCTCTCCGGCATCCCACACCCCGTCGAGGTCGGCATCCAGCCACTTATGGCCGGAGATAGAACCGTAGGGGCTGTTGCCGAAGGAGACCGTCTCCGTCTCCCCGGACTCCAGTCCCACGGGGAGGGAGGTGGGGGTGGTGGGGTAGTAACCGGGCACGGAGGACTCGTCCACGGACACCGTGTAGTCGCCGGGCACGAGGTTCTCGAAGGAGAACTGGCCCCCGCCGGCGGTGACGGTGGAGAGGCCTCCCGGATCGAGGGTGATGGTCACACCGTCCAACCCCTCCTCGGTGGGATCCATGATCCCGTCGCCGTCCAGGTCGAGGAACTTGATGCCCCTTATGGAGGCGTACTCGCAGTTGAGGAAGTCGATGTTCTCCACGTCGTCCCCGCTCACCACGATGCCCTCTTGCGCACCGTCAGCGGGGTTGGTGGGGAACCAGCCGGGGTCGAGCACCTCCTTCACGTCGTAGGTGCCGGGAGGGAGGTCGGTGAAGGAATAGAATCCCCCCGCCCCCGTGGTGGTCCAGTCCACCATGGTGCTCCCCTGCCAAAGCTCTATCCTCACTCCCTCCAGCGCCGGCTCGCCGGCATCCTTTACCCCGTCCCCGTCCAGGTCCTCGTACTTGTGCCCGGAGATGGACCCGTACTCGCAGTTGAGGAAGTCGATGTTCTCCACGTCGTCCCCGCTCACCACGATGCCCTCTTGCGCACCGTCAGCGGGGTTGGTGGGGAACCAGCCGGGGTCGAGCACCTCCTTCACGTCGTAGGTGCCGGGAGGGAGGTCGGTGAAGGAATAGAATCCCCCCGCCCCCGTGGTGGTCCAGTCCACCATGGTGCTCCCCTGCCAAAGCTCTATCCTCACTCCCTCCAGCGCCGGCTCGCCGGCATCCTTTACCCCGTCCCCGTCCAGGTCCTCGAACTTGTGTCCGGAGATGGAGCAGTGCTCGCGCTGGTTGAGGAAGTCCAGGTTCTCCACGTTGTCCCCGCAGCCCACCGCGACGTCCTCGTGCACGCCGTCAGCGGGATTGGTGGGGGACCAGCCGGGGTCGAGCACCTCCTTCACGGTGTAGACGCCGTGCGGGAGATCGTCGAAGAGGTAACTGCCGTCAGTTCCCGTGGTGGTCCAGTCCACCATGGTGCTTCCCTGCCAGAGCTCGATCCTCACTCCCTCGAGCGCCGGCTCGCCGGGATCATTCACCCCGTCCCCGTCCAGGTCCTCGTACTTGTGCCCGGAGATGTGGAAGCGGCCTTGAAGCAGGAAATCTCTGCGATACCAGTAGCAGGGGAGCGGACAGTTCCGCAGGGGAAGATCGTATTCCGTATCACCGACGGCATCATAGCCTTCCGGTACCACCAGTTGCAGCTTGTACCAGGCGAACTGGTCACCGGCATAAGCGCGTGGCAGGTTTTCCCAGATAACGTGGCCCCCAGTATAGTTCACGGGGATCTTGATTATATAAAATAGCACCTCCCATCCCCAGCCGGGGCCTGTTATCTGGCTGGGGGGTGTCACCGGGGTGAGTCCACCGTCGTGTTCTATATGGAAAAGCCTCAGGGTTACGCCGTCAAGTGGAGTGTCGCCGCCGTCGAACTTCCCATTGCAGTTGCTGTCCACACTCACTCTGGCTTCAATTATGCCATCGTTGCAGACAACCGGCTCATGCAGCCGGTTGAGGAAGTCGAGGTCGGTTATGTCCTGCCCTTCGGCCACCGCTATATCGTCGTGGGAGCCGTCGGCCGGGTTGGTGGCCACCCACTCCGAGGTCAGGATCTCCTTCACCGTGTAGGTGCCGGGGTCGAGGTCGCCGAAGAAGTAGCTGCCGTCTGCTCCCGTGGTGGTCCAGTCCACCATGGTGCTTCCCTGCCAGAGCTCGATCCTCACTCCCTCCAGCGCCGGCTCGCCGGCGTCCAGCACCCCGTCCCCGTCCAGGTCCTCGTACTTGTGCCCGGAGATGGAGCCGGGTTCGGGCGGTTCCACGGGCGTGTTCCCGAAGAAAACGGTCACCGTGTTGTAAGAACAGGAGGGGGTCGTGCAGGAGATGGAATAGGAACCGTAACAATTCTTGGTGATCTCCACGCGGTACGAGGTGTCGGTGGTGGCGCGGTAACCCGCCGGCACCACCTCGCTCACCGTGTACCAGCCCGCTTCCAGGCCGTCGTAGCATACCGTCCCGTCGCTCCCCGTGGTCTTGGGATTACCGCCGTTGAGCTTGATGGTAACCCCGGGCATCCCGCCCTCGCCGCAGTCCTTCTTGCCGTCCTTGTCCAGGTCGAGGAACTTGACCACGCAGATCTTTCCCTTGGGCTCCGGCTCCGGCGTAGGCCAGCAGAGGGGGGATAATTCCCCCTGGGTGCTTTCCGTTCCCCCGCCGCCTTCCTCTACCTGCGGCCCAGGTGCCGCCTGCTCGGCCACCTCACCGCCGTTCCCCGGCTCAGCCGGGGCTTCCTGTGGCAGCAGCGCCGTTCCGTCGCCCGTTTCTCCCGCCGTCGTCTCCTGCACGGGTTCAGCCGCCTCGCCGTCTCCGGCCAGTGCGTTGACGATGCCCCCCAGAAGGGTCACCAGGAGAAGGACGGCGATGGAGAGGACCACCAGCCATCGCTCTCGCCTTTTCACGATACGTCACCTCCGCTTAAGACTGCCTTTTGCCGCTCCGTTTCGTCGGCTGCCGGGTATGGACGAAGGAGCCGGGGATGCAGGTAAATCATCGGGTTAGAGGGGTAGGATGACGATATGCCCTTTACAGCCACGCCGAGTCAGTTCTGGACCAGACCGGAAAACCTGCCCCTTTTCCAGCCCTTGCGATCCTCTTGCATCCTCCTTTTGCTAACCGGTTCTCAATACCCGTATAAAAAACCCGACCGTTTACACGATCGGGCCGGTTTCACCACTCGCTCCCCGCAACCCAGGCGACCAGCTTGAGGTTACGGATCCTCGCTTTCCCCATCGTACGCTCGCCTATTCGATTGTATGACAATTATACATGAATATAGGGGTTTTGTGAACGTTTCTCGAAAACGTGACAGCTTTGTCACAACAAGGGCAGGTCATAAGGCAGATCATGGGAAAGGACCAGAAGGGACCGCCGTCATCCGGAACCCCTGCTCGAGCCGCTGCAAGGTCAAGGTGTGACCGGGTTTTCCGTCGTTTTCCGTGGGAAGAAAAGCCACCTCGGCGCCGCCGCGAGGTCAGGGCGTGACCCCCCGGAGGGAGCCGGGGCCGTGGAGAGAGGACGCGGCCCCGCCGACCGCGAAGAGCGGGGCGGGCCTGGTCGCCGCCTCCTCGCGGTAAAGGTTGTAGAGCACGCTTCCCATGCCCAGGTAGAACCAGAAGAGGGTGAGCATGGGGATGGCGAAGAGGATCCACGCCCCGAACATGTTGGCCACGGCGTAGCCCACCATGCCGAGGATGAAGGCCTCCGCGTGGAAGTAGATATAGGGGTCGTGACGGGACGCAGAACGCGCCCGCAGCAGCGTCCCCCAGTAGATGGCGAAAAGGAGCAGGAAGGCGGTCAGACCCACCAGGCCATGGGAGACCAGGTAGGTGAGGTAGGCGTTCTCCACCGCCGCCCAGGTCTGGCGGATATTGTTGTCTATGATGCGCTGCCCCTCCATGCCCATGCCCAGGCCGAAGAGGGGGCGCTCCAGGAAGTAATCGAAGGCTATCCTGTAGGAGTACGTGCGCGCCTCCACCGCCTCCTTGGCGCTCAGGCCGGAGAACCTCTTCTGCACGAAATCCGGGGGATGCAGCATGACGAAAACGAGGGCGACGATCATGACGACCGTGGCCGCGGCCAGCCACACGCGGCGGTCCATGAAACCGAAGGCGCCGTAGGCGAGGGCGATGACGCCGAAGGCCACCCAGGCGGCGCGCGAGCCCGTGAGGAAGAGGGCGGCCAGGTTGGCGCCCAAGCCCAGCAGGAGGAGGAACCAGATGAAGGTCCTGCGACGGCGCCAGTAGAGGCTGAGCAGGCTCACGTAGAAGGGGAGGGCGAAGACAAGGTACCCTCCCAGGATGTTGGGGTGGAGGAAGGTGGAGTTGATGCGGTAGGCCTGGCCCTCGCTCTCACCCGCCACGTAGTTGACCTGCTGCGGGTAGCCGAGCCTGTTGAGCACGTGCTCCGCGATCCATTCCGTCTTCGTCTGCCCGATGCCCTTCTGCACCAGGCCGAAGACGGCCACCAGGGTGAAGCAGACGAGCATGATCACCACCAGGCGGTGGAAATCCTCGCGCGTGCGCACGATGTTGATCACGGGGAAGAACATGTAGACGAAGACGACGGTGCGCACGAAGCGGAAGGCGAGCACCAGGCCGTGCGCCCCGTTGATGATGCCTATGAAACTGGCCAGGATGGAGGTGGCGACGTAGAGGGCGATGCCGATTACCATGGGGCTGTAGGTCTTCCACTCCGCCTTCCCGTTCGCGGCCTTGATCACCCACGCCACGAAGGTCATGGCCATGACTATCTCCTGGAGGTTGAAATGGATGCCGCGCCCCTCCCCCAGCATGGCTGTCCCGAGGCCCAGGTTCCAGGTGGGTCCAGCCTGGGGGATGACCAGGTTGAAGACGGCGAAGAGGGCTATGCCCACCCACAGGTGGTGGTAGATGAGCACGAAGAGGGCGCACCCCCCTATCACGGCGCAGGTCGCGATCACCGGGGCGCGGGTGGAGATCAGCCCAGCGAGGACACCGGTGGCCGCGATCGCGGCGAGCAGCGCCGCCGTCTTGCGGGAAGACGGCAGGCCGCGTGCTTTAACGTCACCGGCAGTCAGCTTCATGTCGCGCACCACCCCGCCACGCGGCGGTAGAGGGAGAGCACCTCGAGGGCGGCACGGTCCCAGGTGAAGGAAGCCGCCCTTGCCAGGCCCCTCTCCGCCAGCTCCTCCCGGTACCTGGTATCTTCTACCAATTTTAACATGCCCCCGGCGATCCCGTCCGCGTCCGCGGGGTCGACCAGCAGGCCTGCGTCCCCCACCACCTCCGGCAGGGACGAGGTGCGCGAGGCCAGCACCGGCGTCCCGCAGGCCATGGCCTCCAGCAGGGGAAGGCCGAAACCCTCGTAGAGGGAGACGCAGATGAAGGCGTCCGCCCCGGAGTAAAGGGCGGGGAGGTCCTCCTCGGGGAGGAAGCCCGTGAAGACGACCTCCTCTTCCAGTCCCAGCTCCTGCACGAGCCCGTCCAGGTAGGCCTCAAAACCGCGGCGGTCTCCCGCCATCACCATGCGGTGGGAGGCGCTGTGCGCGAGCAGGAAGCGCTTGAAGGCCAGCAGCATGACGTGCAGGTTCTTGCGCGGGTCGAAGCCGCCCAGGTAGAGAAAGTACGGGCCTTCCAAGCCGTGGCGTGACAGCACCTCCCGCACCCTCTCCCTCTCGCGCACCGGCGCGTACCGCGGGGACACGCCCTCGTGTACCACCGCGATGCGCTCCGGTGGGATCTTCCAGAGGCGCTCCACGTCCCGCGCCGTGTTGCGGGAGACGGCGATCACGCGGCCGGCGCGCCTGGCGGCCGCGCGGTGGAAGCGCATCCACGCCCAGGCGGTGGGGCCCAGGTAGGGGCCCCGCAGCACCAGCAGTATGAGGTCGTGCACGGTCACCAGGCTGGGACAGGGGAGGAAGGGGGTGAGGTTGTGGTCGATGCCGTGGAAGACGTCCACGCCGGCCCTGCCTACCGCGCGGGCGTAAAGGAGGTGTTCCGCCAGCATGCCCGGGTAGGAATACTTTTCCAGGGATGGCAGGGGGCACCAGTGCACGCGCCGCCGCGCCTCCGCGTCCAGCAGGCCGGGATGGGGCCCATCCCCGTAGCCGAAGAGCAGGAATTCCATTTCTTCCCCGGCGTTCCTCGCCAGGGCCTCCACCAGGCATGCCGTGTAGCGACCTATGCCCCGCAGGCGGTTGGCGTTGCCGAGCCCCCGCGCGTCTATGCCCACCCTCAACCCGCCGTCCCCCCTGCGTCGCCGGTCCTGCGTGCCCGCAGGAAAAGGACCCTCCCCCGCTTGGCGAGGAAGGGCCATCCCGCCAGGTAGAGGAAGAAGGAGTGGTCGCCGCGGTAGAGGGCGGGGAGCTTGAGGTCCGGGAAGAGGGTCGGGGTCCCTTCCACGTGGAAGCCGCCCTTTTCCGCCAGCACTCTCAGCTCGCGCGGGGAGAAGGCGAGGCGTGGAGGGGGCACGGGCCTCGTCTCCATTCCGCGGTAGAGGCGGTTGCGCACCGCCAGCGCCAGGGCGCCCCCCGCCGCGAGAACGCGCCTCCACTCGCGCAGCAGCGCCGCGGGATCATCCGCGCGGTCCAGGGTGAACTGCGAGGCCACGGCGTCGAAGCTCCCGTCCGCGAAGGGGAGGGAGAGAAGGTCCCCCGTCAGGCGCCTGTACCCGTCCCCCGGCAGCGCCTCCGCGGCGGTATGCGCGCCCCCGCGCGGCCCAGGTTCCAGCCAGGTCACCTCGACCCCGGCCAGGCGCGCCAGGCGCCTTGCCAGCAGGCCCTCCTCCTCTCCCACCAGCAGCACGCGGGCGCCGCGGGGAGGGTTCAGGAGCCGCGCCATGTACTCCGCCCGCACCTCCGCCTCGCTCCCCCGGGGACGGGGGGAGGCGACGGCCATGAGGCTGGTGCAGAAGAAATAACCCAGGGGGCGGGCGAAGAGCGCCTTCATTACCAGTTTCTCCCAGGGAGCGGGTTGGATGCCGGGAAAGAAACTGCGCGGCCGGATGGAAGCTCGGTAACCCGCCTTGCGCAGGCCGCGCAGGAGGCTGAGGGGGCTCTGCTCGTTGACGTGCATGACGTCGTCGTACTGGCCGCGCAGGCTCTGCGGGAATTCCCTCCGCAGGAGCAGCCTCGCCGCCGCCCTCACCAGGGGGTAGCCGAAACGGTAGAACCAGGTGTTGGGCCCGGTGTGCACGATGAGCGACCCTCCCGGACGCAGCACGCGCCCGATCTCCGCCAGTGTGCTCTCGATCTCGTGGGGATGCAGGTGCTCGTAGACGTCCACGAAGAAGACGACATCGAAGGAGCCGTCGGGGAAGGCGAGGCCCTTGGCGTCCGAGAGCATGAATTCCACGCGCCGGCGCGCGTCCTCGTCCAGCAGCGCACGGCGTTCCCGCGAGAGTTCCAGGGCCGCCTCCGCGTAGTCGATGCCCACGGCGTGCGCGCCCCTCCTCGCCGCCTCGCAGGCCAGCTCGCCGCGGCCGCAGCCGATGTCCAGCACCCGTTTCCCGGAGAGGTCCCCCGCCGCGTCCAGCGCCTCCCGTATGCGTTCGGGGATCTTTTCCAGCCCCGCGGCGAAGATGTCGTAGCCCTCGCAGTCGGTGGTGAAATACTGCCGCGTGTAGAGGTCCGGGGATACCGGGTCGGGGAGGTTTCTCCCTTCACGGGCCATGGGCATCACCCCGCGGCAAGGGGAGCCCGCCTGCGGGCCCCCTCCCGTTCCCGGCAGCCTTCGCGGCGACGCTCACTTCGCCTTCTAGAGGTATCTCTCGAACCAGGAGAACATCAGTTGCCATACTTCCTGCCTTCCAAGCGGGCTGTTCACGCAGTGCGCCTCGTCGGGGTATACCTTCAGTTCCACCGTCTTCCCGGCCGCGCGCAGGGCCTCGTACATGCGGCGGGCCTGGTCGACGGGGCAGAGGGGGTCCTTTTCGCCGTGCACGAGGAGGACGGCGGCCTGCGTTGCGGAGGCGTAGTTGAGCGCCGAACGCACCGCGTACTCCTCCGGCTTCTCCTCCGGCGTCCCGCCCACCATGGGCAGGAACTGGTCCTTGAGCGACCTGAGCTGGGGGTCGCCGCTGTTCGCCGCGTTGTAGTAGAGGTCCGCCGCGTCGTAGAAGCCGGCCTCCGCCACCACCGCCCTGATGCGGGGGTCGCGCTCCGCGGCCAGCATGGAGACGGCGGCGCCGTGGCTCTGCCCGTACATCCCGATGCGCCCGTCCTCGACCAGTCCCTGCGAGACCAGGTAGTCAATGGCGGCTATGACGTCGTCCACCTCTCCCTTGGCTCCCTCGTGGGAACCCTGCGATTCCCCGCTCCCCCGGAAATCGGGGTTGAAGACCAGGTAGCCGCGATCACGGATGAGGAGGGCCACGTCGCTGAAGTCCCCGGCCGTCCCGAAGCCGGCGTGGTTCACGATGACCGCCGGCCAGGGGCCGTCGCCGTCGGGTGGGCGGAAGAGGAGACCGGATACGGGGAGGCCGTCCAGGCTCGTGTAATGGACGCGCTCCGCCACCAGCTCCACGTCGTCGAGGAGGCGGTAGGTCTCGTCCACCAGCCTGCCGGCGCGGCCGAAATCACCCTTGTTGTAGGCGTCCAGGGCCTCCATCCACTTGGCGCGCGCCTCGCGCACGTCGTATCCCTCGTTGGCCTTCCTGCTGATCTCGCCGGCGGCGGCCAGGCCACGCACGGTGACGCCCACCTGGGTGATGATCCTGGTGAGGGAGCATCCGCAGCCGCCCGCGAGGAGGGCGGTGGACAGTATGAGCAGCGCTACAAGCGCCAGCCTCCAGCCACCCCTTTTCATGCCCCTCCTTTCCGCGCGTTTTCCTCTCGTGCGTCGCCTTTCCATTATCTCATCCTATTATCTCATCCCATTATCTCACCCGTCTTACGCGGTGAGCAGCTCGTTCAGCTCCCGCAGGTCCCTTCTCCTGAACGCGCCCGCCGCGAAGCCCACCAGCAGGTAGACGGCGACCAGGACCAGCGAGACGAGAAGTGCGTGTCGCATGGAGGAAGCGAAGGATTCCCCTCCCTTGCCCAGCGCGGCGTATAGGACGCCGGAAACACCGTAGAGCGTTCCCGTGACCAGCAGCGGGGCGCCGGCGAGCCTCAGGAGCCGCGGGCGGTAGGAGAGCTCCCGCGACAGCAGCCAGGCGAGCACCAGGAACACCACGCACTCGCTGACCAGCACGGTGATCGCCGCCCCCGTGTATCCCCAGAAGGGGATGGTGGCGAAGTCCAGCCCCGCCTTCAGGAGGACGGAGAAGACCACCAGCTTGGAGATCTCCTTCTGGCGGTCGATGACGATGAAGAAGGGGAAGCATATGGCGGTCATGAAGGTGAAGTTCATGGCCGCCATGGTCAGCCACGCGGCGTGCCAGGCGGTGACGAACTGGTGTTCCTGGAGCACCAGCACGGGCCGGGCCAGGACGGGCAGTATGACCACCAGCGGGGCTATGAGGAACAGCGCGTAACGCAGCAGCCGCTCCCATATCTCGCCCAGCCTCTGGGGATATTTTCCAGCCACCCTGGATACCGCCGGCAGGACGGCCATGTTGATGGCCAGGGTGAGGAAGACGAAGGCCTTGGCGAACATGCCGGCGGCCCCGTAGAGTCCCACCTCCGTGTCGCCCTTCAGCCAGGAGAGTATGGGGATATCGATGCCCGCGTAGACGACCACCCCCGTGGCCACCACCGCCAGCGGCCAGGCGCTGCCCAGGAGGTAACGCCACAGGGCGGTGTCGATGGCGAGGAAAGCGAGGCGCCGTGGCGCCGCCTTCTCCGCGGGCGGCGGGCCCGCGATCCCGGCGGCGGCCGTCGCGACCCCCCTCTCCCCGACGTCCGCAGCGTCCGCCGGGGTTTCCCCGCCCGCGGCGGTCTCCGGGACCCCCACACCCGCGGCGGCACCCCCTTCCCCGCGCGCCTCTTCCCCGATGGTCGCATAGGAATAATCGGCGAGAAGGGCTTCCACGGGCGCCTCGCCCCCCATCTCGGGAGCGCGGAGGATGGCCTCCGCCGCGGCGTATGCGCTCGGGTCCACCGCGGCGGCCTCTCGTTTCCTCAACAGGCGCCGGTAAAGGGGGTAGAGGTGCAGGAGGGAGTAGACGTAGGTGAGGATGTATATGAGCATGAGCCAGACGAGGACGTTGCTCCATCCGGCGCTGATGACGTAGATGCTGAGCGCCACCCTCAGGACGGCCATGATGAGGTACACGCCCGATACCAGCACCAGCCTCTCCAGGGCGATGAAGTTCTCGGCCAGGGAGTTGGAGAGCGGCTGTTCCACCAGGAGGCTGAAGGAGATGGCGAAGACCACCCAGAACTTCTCGCCCCCCAGGGAGCCCCCGCCCTGCAGGGCGGTGCTCACCAGGTTGGTCGCCATGAGCAGGATGAAGGCCGCGCACCCCAGGAGGAGGCGCATGGAGACGATGTTGACGAGGTAGCGGCGCATGCGCGAGTCGTCCTGCGAGATGTCGCGTATGGAGATGTTGCCGAGCCCGAAATCCGGGATGACCTGGAAGATGGTGTAGAGGGCGAAGGCGTAGTTGTAGATGCCGGCCCTCTCGGGCCCCAGCTCTCGGTTGATCATGACGGCGAGGAGGAAGGTCAGCCCCGAGGTGACCACCTTCGCCGCCACCAGGGCGGCCGTGTTCCTGGTGAGGCGGCCTACTCTCTCCAATTCACCATCTCCCCCGTTCCTTTTGCCTCCCTTGCTTGCAAGGCGGAAGGAGCGCGGCCGCCCCCGTCACCGGAGACTCCGCCCCGGCCGCGGAGCCACGTGGCCCACGGGGAGTGGGGTCCGTTGCCCGGGCCCGCGGCCTTCACCCACCGTTCTTCTCCCTCTTGCCGCTCGCCGCGAGCCCCTTCGCGTTTCCTTGCGCCCCGTGCGTGCCGCCTCGCCTCATTCCTCTCCCCTCGGGTGCAGGCGGAGGCGGTGCTTTTCCTTGCGCTTCGGGTCCCTGCCGTTCGCGGCCCCCGGCCCCCCTTCCTCCCGCGACGCCGTTCCCGCGCCGTTTTTCGCGGCCGACCTCCCCGGTGACCCGGCCCCGGCCTCGATGAGGAGTTTCTGCAGGTGGCGCTGCGCCTCGGCCTCGCTCATGCCCGCGAACTCCCCTTCCCTGCGCATCATCCTGATGATGGAATCGGTGATGCGCTTCACGCTCTCCTCGCTGATGCGGTAGCGGCGCAGGAAGGAATGGTAATAAGTGGTAATGGCCGCGGTGGCCGTCTCCCTCACCTCGCGCTTTTCGGAGTTGAGGGCGCGCAGCCAGTTCTTGGGGATGGGCTCCCCCTTCTCCCCCATGCGCCGGAAGTCCTCGAGCGTCCTGTCCGGCTGCTGCGCCGCACCCGGGGTCTTCTCCCTCTCTTTCGCGGCGCCTGCGCCTTCCCCGGGGGTCGCGGCGGCCGCGGGTGCGGCGACGGGGCCCGCGGGGGCGGCGACGGCGGGCTTGCGCTCCCGCACGGGCGGACTTGCGGCCGGTACGGCGGCTCCAACCGCGGGAGCGGCAGGCCGCACGGAGGCGGCGGCACGGGCACGTTCCTTCATCTTGACGTTGGCCAGGGCCACGCCCGAGGGCACGATGCCCAGCAGGCGCAGGTTGTGCATGGCCTCCACGGCCGCCTTTCTCGTGCAAAGCCCGCTGTCGATGATGACGAGGCAGGCCTGCGCCTGTGAGGCCACCACGGCGGCGTCCATGGAACCCGAAAGCGGCGGGGCGTAGAGCACCACCTGGTCGTAGAGGCTCTCCAGCTCGCGCAGGTTGCGCGCGAAGGAGGGAAGCGAGAGCAGGTCGGTGGAGTTCTCCCTGCGGGACCCCGATGGGAGCAGCGAGAGGTTGGGGAACTTGCCGGCGATGGCACGGCCCTTCAGGTCGCCGTCGCCGGCGAGGGCGTCAGAGAGGCCGGGCCTTCCGGCTACGCCCAGTAGTCCGCTGAGGGCGCCCGCCCGCAGGTCGCAGTCCACCAGGAGTGTGTCCCTGCCGGTGGCGGCGATGCTCATGGCCAGGTTGGCCGCCACCGCCGGGCCCGCCTCGAAGGGGATGGCGGCCACGGCGAGGATGGACCTCGGCGCTTCCTCCCTGCGGGTGAGGATGAGA
This sequence comes from Actinomycetota bacterium, assembly GCA_014360655.1. Lineage (NCBI taxonomy): Bacteria > Bacillati > Actinomycetota > Actinomycetota bacterium. The sequence goes on from JACIXC010000006.1 coordinate 128,483, forward strand.
CCCGAGCGGAGCTCGGAGTACGCCTCCCAGGTTCGGGACCCCTCGCCGAAGGCGGGCAGGAGCTGCAGCGCCTTCTCGCCCTTTTCACGGGGTAGTATTCCCAGCACGGGGAGCCCGAGCAGCTCCTCCGTCTCCTGTGGCGTGCGGAAATGGGGGTCGAAGTACTCTATGAGCACGGCGATGGTGAGCCCCAGCAACAGCCCCACGAAGGCCCCCAACCCAAGGTAGACGGCGGGCTTCGGCTGGGTGGGCTTGCTGGGGGGGACGGCGCGGTTGGTGAAGACCAGGGTGCCGTTGAGGATGAGGGCCTTGAGGTTCTCGTCGAAGTACTCGTTCGCCTCGCTCTTCAGGGTCTTGAGGGCCAGCACCTCCCCCCAGGTGTTGGCGATGTCGGCCACGCGGGTGGGGCTCACGTCGGAGACGGTTATCTTTATCGAGGTGGAGTTGGTCTCCGGAACGGCGCTGACCTTGCCCAGCAGTTCCTCGGGCGTGATGTCGATCCCCTCCTGGGCGAGACGCCTGCTCACCGCCTCCGCCACGTCCAGTCCCTCGGCGTAGTTGGCCATGGAGCGCATGAGCACCACGAAGGAGGCCTGGATGGTGGCGTCGGGGAGCTTGGTGGTGGGGTTGTTGGGCGCCATGGCGGAAACCGCTATCTCCACCTTGTAGATGGGGTCCTGCGCCTGGGTGACGATGGCCGCCACCAGCAGCGAGATGAGGAGCAAAGCGATGACGATCCACGAGCGCTTGACGATGGCGCGACCTATATCCTGGAACTTCATCCCCCGGCCTTTCTCTTCTCCTTGCCTTCCTTACCGGTCACGTTCACACGCACCCGTTCCGACGCGACACGACTCTCGCTGCAGGTATGCCCATGCCCCGTGCGTCGTGGTATCCCGAGCGCATATCCCGCAAATAGATATATCGGTCACGGGATGCGGCACTTTATCTCAACGGGATACCCGCCCTCGCCGGATGCGTACCAGGGTTTATTATAGCAGTCGGCGCAAAGGACGTTTTGCGCGCCCGCGCACGCCGTGCCGCCCGTGGATACGGCGGGAGCCGCGGGCCCCGTTCGCAAGCTCCCGCCCACGGTATATCCAGGGATATTAACTCGGTTAATATAATGGGAGATGATGAAAGGCGCCGCGGCACCGCGGTGCGCAAGGGTGGAGGCGACGGCAGGATACGCCGTGCGCGGGGGGTGCCCCGCGCTCAACGGAAAGGCGTGTTTGTCGATAAATCATTTAGCCCCGGACATCGGCGGTGGCGTTCCCGCGGGTCCGGGAAGAGGGGGCCCGAAAGAGAAAGGAGCCGTGACCATGAAGGGGGATAAGAAAGGGGATAATCACCTCAACGATTATCTGAAGTTGCTCAGGGGCTACGCCTTCCTTGCCCGCAATCTCCTGGGCGGTAAGATCATCAACAACATCCTGGACATCCTGGCCTTCATGGATTACCGCACGCTGATGATCCTCTCCATGTGGCATCCCGACCTCACCACCAGGATAAAGCTTCTGCGCAAGCGGGGGGTGCAGATATCGGAGAAGGCCTGGGTGGACCTGGGCGTGTGGATCGAGATGACCACCCCGCAACACGTGATCATCGAGGATTACGCGAAGATAGGCTACGGTGCGGTGATCTACGCCCACGATGCCTCGTTCAATTCCGTGGTCGACCTCCCCATGCGGGTGAGCACCACGCGCATCGGCTACAACGCCGCCGTAGGCGCGCGCTCCCTCATCCTGCCGGGGGTAACGGTGGGGGAGCACAGCGGCGTGATGCCCGGTTCCGTGGTCACCAAGGACGTCAAGCCCCTCACCATCGTGGGCGGGGTGCCGGCGGAGGAGATGTTCTCCGCCGTGGACCTGGGGCTCGCCTGGCAGGAGGACGTCATCGCCCACCCCGAGAAATACTACGACCACCCCAACCCCTACCGGGCGCCCTCCACTCCCGTCGACTACCTGTTGAAGTGGAGAGAGGCGGGCGTGAAGGTCAGGAGCTGGACGGAACTGCGCACGGGAACGCCCTTCGACCACATCCTGGAGGCGAAGGCGAAGAAGATGTTCCCGGAAGGCGGCGGGGCGCGGGAAGAGGAAACGCGGGGAGGGGAGGAAGCCGGTGGCGGGGCGCGGTGATCGTCAACCCGCCTCCTCCGGGGACGGCGGGGCCGGGAGAGGGGCCAGGAGAGAAGGCGTCCCTTACGACGAGGGCTACTACCGTTACCGCGAGTCCACGCGGGATTTCCGCATCGAGGTGGAGCTCCTCTACCGCCTGCTGCGCCCGCAGCCGGGGAGCCGTATCCTCGAGGTGGGCTGCGGCGGCGGCGCCCTCCTCTCCTTCCTGGAGGGAAAGGGGCACGAGGTGGTGGGGGTGGACATCCTGGAGGAGGCGGTGCGCCTGGCGCGGACGGCCGCCCCTTCCAGCCGGGTGATACGGGCGCGGGCGGAGGAGCTGCCCTTCGCGGACGCCTCCTTCGACCGCGTCGTCAGCCATCACCTGGTGGAGCATCTCGAGGACCTGGCGGCGGGACTGTCGGAATGGAGGAGGGTTCTCCGCCCCGGGGGTCTTCTCGCCGTGTGCACCCCCAACCGCCTCTATCCCAGCCCGCGCATCTTCGAGGACCCGGGCCACGTGCACGTCTACGACGGGAAGGAGTTGAGGCGGGCGGTGGAAGCGGCAGGGCTGGAGGTGGAGAGGTGCTTCACGGTCTTCCCCCATCTCCTGAGAGACCGCGTGAGCGTGGCGGTGGGCGTTCCCCTCTACCGTGTGTTCTCCGGCCTGCCCTGGTTCAGGGAGAGGGGCCGCAGCCTGCTCCTCTCCGCCCGCAGGGGGTGAGACGCCGCCATGGCACCCTGCCGCCTGCTGGTCGTGAACCACGCCGTGGAGATAGGGGGGGCGGAGCGCGTCCTGCTGCGCTTTCTCGCCCACCTGGACCGCGGGAGCTTCGAGCCCTCGCTGGCCTGCCCGCGACGCGGCCCCCTGGTGGAGGAGGCGGAGGGCATGGGGTTCCGCGTTCACCTGGGATTTCCTTCCAGGCGGCTCCTGCAGGTGAAAAGGAGGTCGCTGGGGGAGAAGCGGTGGGCCGTCCTCGCCTATCCCTGGGACTTCACGCGCACGGTGGTCGGGCTGTCCTCGCTGATAAGGAAGGAGGGGTACGACCTGGTGCTAACCAACAGCGCCAAGGCGGACATCTACGGCAGCCTGGCCGGTTGGCTGGCGCGAAGGCCGGTGGTCTGGAGGTTGCACGACATCGTGGACGAGCGCGCCTTCAGCCGCCTGAACCTCCTGCTCTTCCGCATTTTCGCCTCCCTCTTCGCCGCGCGTGTCCTGGCGGTTTCCGAGGCCTCGCGCCGTGCCCTCGTCTCCCTGGGGGTGGCGGAGGAGAAGGTGGTGACCGTCCACAACGGCGTGGAGGAGGCGAGGGTGCCGCGCGCGCGGAGGGAGGGGGCAAGGGAGGAGTGGGGCATCCCCGCGGACGCTCCCCTGGTCGGCATGGTGGGACGGCTGGTGGACTGGAAAGGGCCGGACGTTTTCCTGAAGGCCGCGGCGGAGGTGTCCCGGCGTTTGCCGGAAGCGCGCTTCATGCTCGTGGGGGACGCCGTCTTCGGCGAGCGGGCCTACCTCGAGGAGCTCAGGGAGACGGCGCGCGGGCTGGGACTGGCCGAGAAGGCCGTCTTCACCGGTTTCCGGGAAGACGTGCTGGAGATAATGTCCTCCTTCGACGTGCTGGTGCACGCCTCCATTCTTCCCGACCCCCTGCCCACGGTGCTCCTCGAGGCCATGTCCCTGGGGCTGCCGGTGGTGGCCGCGGATGGCGGGGGCGTGCGCGAGATAGTGGAGGAAGGGGTGACGGGGCTGGTGGTCCCCCCCGGCGACGCCGCCGCGATGGCGCGGGCCGTGTCGTGGGCGCTCTCCCATGCGCGGGAGGCGAGGGAGATGGGGGAGGCGGGAAGGAGGAGGGCGCGGGAGAGGTTCGACCTCGCCGCGAAGTGCCGGGAGATGGAGGACGAGCTGGCCGCCGTGCTGGAGAGGCGGGGTTCCCGCGGCGCGTGATGCGGGCGCGCGTGATGCGGGCGCCCGGACTCGCCGCGGCGCCACGCGTGGGCGGCATGCGTGCATGGTAAATAATGGCATGGAGGAACAAGGCATGGAGGGCCATGGCATGAAGGGCGCGGGAGAGGAGTCGGAGGCGGCGACATGATCGTCGGGGTGGAGGGACGCACCCTGCAGGGCGAGAGGTACGGGGTGGCCAGGTACCTGGTGAACCTGCTGCGGGAGCTGGTGCTCCTGGAGGGCGAGGAGGAATACGTGGTCTACCTCTCCGGGGAGATCGCGCCGCTGCCCTTTTCGTCCCCCCGCCTGCGCACCAGGGTGCTTTCCCGCGCGCCGGGGCTTACGTGGAGGCATCTCCGCCTTCCGCTCGCCATGCGCCGCGAGGGGGTGGACCTGCACTTCTCTCCCTCCTATTTCCTCCCCCTCGTTAAGGTGTGCCCCTCGGTGGTGGTGGTGCACGACCTCACCTTCAAGGTGCATCCCGAGTGGTTCTCCGCCGAGCGGCGCTTCCGCTTCGACGATATCTTCTGGCGTGAGGTGAGGCGCGCCGAGATGATCATCACCGTCAGCGAGCATTCCAGGGGGGACATCGTGCGGCTGCTGGGGGTGGAGCCTTCCCGCGTGGAGGTGATCTACGAGGCCCCCGACGCCTTCTTCCGCCCGGTGAGGGACGAGGAGAGGCTTGCGGGGGTACGCTCGCGCTACGGCCTGCGCCCCGGCTTTCTTTTCACGGCCGGGGCGGTGCACACGCGGCGCAACCTGGAGAGGCTGGTGGAGGCGGTGGCGTCGGCGGAGAGGGAGCTGGGCCGGGAGCTGCAGTTGCTCATCCTGGGACAGGCGGCGCCATTCAGCCCCCCGGTGGACATCGAGGGAACGGCGGAGCGCTGCGGTTTGCGGGGGGGCGTGGTCCGCCTGGGATACGTCCCGGAGGAGGAGCTCCTGCTCCTCTACAACGCCTGCGGCCTCTTCGTCTACCCCTCTCTCTACGAGGGTTTCGGCCTGCCGGTGATAGAGGCCATGGCCTGCGGGACGCCGGTGGCCTGCTCCAACGTCACCTCACTGCCCGAGGTGGCGGGGGAGGCGGCGGCCTATTTCGATCCCCTGAGCGTGCCGGACATGGCGGCGGCTATCTCCTCCGTCATCGCCGACGACGCCCTGCGGGAGGGACTGCGGGAGGCGGGAAGGAGAAGGGCGGCGGAGTTCTCGTGGCGGCGGGCAGCGGAGGAGACCCTGCGGGTTTTTCGCGAGGCGGCGGGAAGGGGGTGAGGCGGCGCTCGCGTGGAAGCGCACCTTGTAAGCGCCCCCCGGGGCGTGAAGAATAATGGTGGAAATGGGTAGGCAAGGGGTAGCGACGGGAAAGGAACGAGGAACGGGGAAGGCGGGAAGGAAGCGTGGGGAGCAAGGTAAGTCGAGGACGTGAGAGGCGAACGCGAGGCGGCAGGGACGTGATCCCGGAAAGGAGACGCTGGTGAATGACGAGGTTGCTCCGGAAGCGGGGGAAAGAACGCGAGAAGAGGCGAAAGCAGGGGCGGGGAATGCGGCGAAGGGCGAAGCCGAGGAAAGGGCGGGTGAGTACCGCCCGCGGGTGAGCGCGGTAATCCCCAACTGGCACCGCAAGGACGACCTGAGGGAGGCCCTCCTGGCCATCAAGGCGCAGACCTATCCCGTGGAGGAGATCATCGTCGTTGACAACAATTCCCAGAACGGGACGCGGGAGATGGTCAGGGAGGAGTTTCCCGAGGTCCTCTTCATCCAGTCGCCCCACAACATCGTCATCCAGGCCCTGAACATAGGGGCCAAGACCGCCTCGGGGGACATCATCCTCCACCAGGACAACGACGGGGTCCTGGCCCCCGACGCCGTGGAGCGCATGGTGAGGGTCTTCGCCAGCGATCCCCGCATCGCCGTGGTGCACTGCAGGAACCTCTACTACGACAGCGGCGAGGTCTTCGACCCCCTGCACTGGTTCACCCCCGAGGAGCACGCCTCGGACGGGGTCTTCGACGTGCCCTCCTTTCACGGCAACGGGGCCATGATGCGGCGCGACGTCCTGGAGGAGATAGGCTACATAGAGCCCGAGATACTCCTCTACCAGTTCGAGCGCAACATCTCCGCCAAGGCCATCGACCGCGGCTACCGCATCGTGTACCATCCCGCCGCCACCATAAGGCACAAGATCTCCCGCGAGGTGCGTGACCCGGGGCACCGGCTGTACATCACCATGACCGGGGGCTGGTGGTACCTGGCGCGCTTCTATCCTGCGGGCACGGCGTGCAAGAAGGCCTTCCACTACCTGGTATTCTTTGTCCTCTACTCCATAAAGCACCGCACCTTCCGGATGTTCTTCCGCGGCATCTTCGACACCCTGCTGGGGCTTCCCCAGGTGTTGAGGGGCCGCAGCGTCCTCTCCCCGCAGACGGTGAGGTTCCTCGAGAGCAAGCCCTACGAAACGGCGATGATAAAATACGGCTCGCTGGAGACGGCCCGCAGGTGGCTGGCACGGGCCATGCGGAGACAAGGGGAAAAGGAGGGATGACGGCGCATGAACGAGGAGAAGAAGGCGCACTTTCTCGACGACCTGCGGCTGGCCCTGAAGCGCAAGGGCCTGGGCGGCCTGGTGAGGGACATATTCCTGCACCCCGGCAACCAGGCCATCGCCCTCTACCGCGTTTACCGCTGGCTGTACCTCAAGGGACGCATAAACCTCGCCTTCCTGGGTTACCGGCTCAATTACTTCCTCTGCGGGGTGGAGATCCACCCGGACGCCGAGATCGGCCCCGATTTTCACCTGGACCACCCCATCAGCGTGCTCATCGGCAGGCGCACGCGCATCGGCAGGGGGGTGCGCATCTATTCCCACGTGGCGGTGGGGGCGGTGGGCTTGCCGGAGGAGAACCCCTTCATGGACGTGCGCGATTACGTGCAGATCTATCACGGGGCCATGGTGGGGGGCAGCGCCGTCATCGGGGAGTACGCCCAGATAGGGCTTAACGCCGTGGTTTGGAACCAGGACGTCCCCCCCTACTCGGTGGTGGTGGGGAACCCGGCGCGGGTCATCAAGGTGGAGGGGAAGCGGGTGAACCCCGATGATTACGTGGGGTACAAGTACGACCCCTCCCATTTCCACGGGCCTCCTCCCGAGCACGACCCCGACAAGGAGCCCGAGCGCAGCGGGTCATGGACGGACCCCTCCACCTACTACAGGGGTGACGGTCCGCGCAGTGGATGAGAGCCGGGGGCGGCCTGCGAAGACCGCCCATGATACGGGGCAGCATGCGGCCGTTGCGGCGGAAACGGGCGCGAGGCAGCGTGTTCTCCCGGAGGGCGAAGCGTTTTCACATTGCGAAAGCCGGGCGGCGGTGGCCGCCCGGCCTCCCCCCAAAAACCCCGCAGCCCTATCCTCTCGTTACGTGCCTCGCAATCCGCCCTCTCAATAGGCGCCGTTCCCCGAGAGGACGGCCTTGAAGGTGCGCAGGATTATCTTTATGTCCTGCCACAGGGACCAGGTCTCGATGTAGTAGAGGTCGAGCTTGATCATCTCGTCGAAGGGCAGGTCGCTGCGTCCGCTCACCTGCCACAGCCCGGTGATGCCGGGCTTGACGTTCAGGCGCTGGCGGTGCCAGTCCTTGTACTGGCGGACCTCCTCCTTGATGTGCGGACGGGGCCCCACCAGGCTCATCTGCCCGGCCATGACGTTGAAGATCTGCGGGAGCTCGTCGATGGAATACTTGCGCAGGAACCTCCCCACGCGCGTGACGCGGGGGTCTTCCTTTTCCTTCCAGCAGAGCCAGCCGAACTCGTTGTCCCGCTTTCCGTTCACCATGTGCACCTGCAGCCTGTGGGCCCCGTCGTACATGGAACGGAACTTCAGGCAGGTGAAGCACTTGCCGTCCTTGCCCACCCGCTTGTGGCGGAAGAACACCGGTCCCGGCGAGTCCAGCTTGATGGCGACGGCGGTCACCAGGATGACGGGCAGCGCCACCAGGCAGAGCACCGTCCCCAGAACGCGGTCCTCCAGGGCCTTGAGCACCTTCTTGTAGCCCCGCAGCCTCTTCTCGCGCAGGCGTATGAGGGGTATGCCGCCGATCTCGTTGACCGCGATCTCGTCGGTGATGACCTCGAAGAGGCGCGGCACGACGGAGCACTCCACGCCCGCCTCGTTGCAGCGGGAGGTGAGGTCCAGGAGCTCCTCGGAGGAGGCGCTCGTGAAGGCGACGATGACCTTCTCCACGTTGAAGTCCTCGATGACCTTTTCGATCTGGTCCAGGCTCCCCAGCACCCTCAGGTCACGCAGGGCGGGTTCCTTGAACTCCGCGAAGAGGGGGTCGTCGTCTAGGAAACCTATGGGGCGCAGGCCGAAGCACTTGTGCTTGACGAGCTTGCCCGCCAGCGATTTTCCCACCTTTCCCGCCCCCACGATGAGGGTGTTGCGCATGACCGCCTCGCTCATCCCCAGCATGGAGAAGAGCGACTGCAGGAGCGTCCTTCCCAGGAAGAGGAAGATTATGGTGAAGGCCCAGAAGAAGACGATGAAACCGCGGGGGGTGGCGTGGGAATTGATGAGGAATGTGAAGATGAGGGTGAGGACGACGTAGGCGTTCACCGCTCCCACGATCCTGGGTATGCTGTCCAGGATGCGCACGCGCCGGTAGGCGTCGTACAGGCCGCAGGCCTTGAGGGCCATGAAGAGCACCGGCGAGGTGAGGGCCAGGGTTATGGCGATGGTTCCCAGGGGAACGGCCTCCTCGGGCGGAAAGAGCCTCACGAACCAGGCGTTCTCGAAGCGCAGCCAGTAAGCCATCCAGATGGCGAGCCAGAGGGCCAGGGAGTCGACGGCCATGCGCACGACCACCCTGGCGGCCACCTCAAGGCGGCGGGAGACGGGACGGCGCAGGAAGCCGCGCGTCGCCTCGGAGATGATGGCCTGCAGTTCCTCGTCCGATATCTCCTCGACGGCGTACGTCGAAGAGGGTTCGGCCCCGTCGAGCGTCAGGCCCCAGCCGGATCGCTTATGCCTGGTGAGCTGCCTTTCCATAGTAACCCCCCTTTTCCTCGTTTCCCGGTGGGGGCACTTCCCTCAGGTGCCCCGCTTTTGCCGCCTTTCCCGTGGCATCGCGAAAACTCTTCCAGGCCCTTTCCACGTATGTGGAAAATTTTTCCTTGAACACCGAGGTGTCGAAAAGCAATGCATGCCGCCTTACCCGCTGCGGGTCGAAGCGGCCAGGGTTGAAGTCCCTCACCGCCTCCTCCAGGCATTCCGCCTCCTGGCGGTCGAAGAAGACCCCGGTCTCCCCCTCCACCACCGTCTCCAGGGCCCCGCCGGCGCGGTAGGCGATCACCGGCCTCCCCGCGGCCATGGCCTCGAGGGGGACGATGCCGAAGTCCTCCTCCTGCGGGAAGACCAGGGCCGCGCAGCGGGAGTAGAGCTCCCCCAGCTCGGCGTCCCCCACCCTCCCCAGGAACTCCACGTTGGGACGCGCCATGCGGCGCAGGGACTCCAGCTCGGAGCCGGTGCCCGCGATCTTCAGGGGGAGGCCCAGGCGGTTGAAGGCCTGCACCGCTATGTCCGCGCGCTTGTAGGGGATCAGCCTTCCCACCAGTAGGAAGTAATCCTCCACGCGTGAGGACGGCTGCAGCCATGACGTGTCCACGGGAGGATGGATGACGTCGGCCTCCCTGCGATAGTACTTGCGGATGCGCCGCGCCACGTGCTCGCTGATGGCCACGAAACGGTCCACGCGGTCGGCGGCGCAGCGGTCCCACACCCGCAGGTAGTTGGTCATGTAGGGGAGCAGCGCCCTGAGCAGCGGGTTGAGGACCCCGAAGCGCGGGTTCTCCAGGTAATGGTGGTAACCGCTCCAGTAGTAGCGGATGGGCGTGTAGCAATAGCAGATGTGCAGCGTTTCCGGGCGCGTTATCACACCCTTGGCCTCCGCGTGGCTGGAGGAGATGACCACGTCGTAACCCGAAAGGTCGAACCTCTCGAAGGCCACCGTCCTCAGCACGGGGAAGGCCTGGTGCCTCGTCCTGGCCAGCGGAAGCTTCTGCAGGAAGGAGGTGCGGACGTCGGCGTCGGCGAGCGCCGGGAACTCGCCGGGCACGAAAACGGAGGTGTAAATGGGCGCTTCCGGATAGATCTCGTGCAGGGTCAGAAGAACCCTCTCCGAGCCCGCTAGGTTAGTGAGCCAGTCGTGCGCCAGGGCTATCCTCATCGCCTCTCCAGGAACTATTCCTTCGAGACCTCGTCCTTCACGTGGTTTGCCGGGCGTCATTTCGGGCGGTGACAAGGAACGACCATTGTTTCTGGATGGTGGGTGAAGATTATTCCCGCGTCACGGTGTCATCGGGATGGAAAGACCAAACGTTTCCAGACCTTCGCCCGTATGGATCGTTTTTGCGCCCGATTTTTTGTCCTAACACCCCCAGTCGTCACAAGACGCTCTTACCGCCTATACACTGGAAAGATAACCGCTATCTTCTATAAGGACATCCTCTGTATCCGAACGCCGCGCCCGCGATGGTTTACCGACAATCCGTATATTTCCGCTTCTTTTATATATCCATCCATAACAGATTCTAAACCCGGAGGCGCGGAACGGCAAGTTACCCACACGTCAATGTTACAGAATCACAACCTTGCCGCAACAGTTTCGTAACAACAGGGCTTGCGTGGCCGCAAGATAGTATGTAAACTATTGGTTTACATCTATATGGATGAGGTACCGGTCCCTTACTTTCTTGCCCGGTGGACGTCTTGTGCCGCGGTGAACGCGTTTCTTGATCCCACATCCTATATGACCCCATGCCCGATCGTTGTATGCCATCGTTGCCCTTACCTGGCCGGGTAACGGGAAACGGGAAAAGGGGAACGAAGACCGATATCCAGAAAGATCATCACCCGCACGCATCCGGTTAACGGGTATGCGAGGAGGTCCTCGATCCGCGTGCTTCGCTCCGCGGCGGCTGCCCTCGCCGCGTCATGCGGAGCGTGTCTTGCCGGCCTGGATGCCGTCGTGACCGGAACCCTCCTCGCGGAGGGGCCTTTGCCGCGCCCCGCGGGGCGCGGCGCCTACCCTCCGCCCGCAAGGATCCGTTGCGCCTGCTCCCGCCACGACTGGAGCGGGAACCATCCCATCCACTGTTCCGGCGCCATGCGGATGAACCTCTCCACCTCCGCGACCGCCTCGTTCATGATGCGCTGCACCTCGGCCCTGCGCTCCGCCGTCCTGTCGCTGAAGATGGGAGGTCCGAAGATGAGCAGGCTGGCATAGGGGTCCTTTCCGCGCAGCAGGGCCATGGGGACGATGGGGGCCCCGGAGTCGTAGGAGAAATGCGCCCACCCGCTGCCCACGGCGGCCGGCTTCCCGAAGAGCTGCACCACGCTGCTTCCGGGGACGTCGAAGGCGATCCCCACCCACTTCCCCTTGGCCAGGTGCTCCCTTACCCGGGGTATGACGTCCTTGTCGACCAGGAACACCGGCTCCTCGGGGTCGCAGCCGAGTAGTCCCCCGAAAAATATCATGGCCTCCAGGTAACGGGGTACCGTGGTATCCGCGGGATTGTAGGTGAAGGTGGTGTAGGGTCTCCCCCTGCGGGCCATGACGGCGTGGGCGGTGGCTATCTCGCCCAGGTGGGCGCCGACGAAGATGACCCCCTTGCCCAGTGCGGCCGCGCGGTCGAGGTTCTCCTCCCCCTCCACGCGCAGTCCCCGCATGTATCGCTCGCCGTTCCTGCCCAGCTTGCACATGTCCAGCATGGGCATGAACATGGTGGCGCACGCCCCGCGCGCGATGGCTTCCAGCCTCTTCTCGTCGCTTATCTCGGGAAGGGCCTCCGATATCCTGGCCTTCAGGCGCCGGCGCATGCCCGGGCGCGCGTAGTAGACGGCGGCTCCCAGGCCCCGGAAGAGCGCGTACATGAAGGAAGCAGGCAGGAACCTGAAGAGGAACAGGGTGGTGCGGAAAACGGCCAGCAGGAAGCCGTCCAGGGCGCGCAGGATGACGTTCGGCCGCTCCTTCCTCTCCTCCCCTTTTCCCTCGTCCATCGTCAACTCCTTTCAGGCGCGGTTTCCACCACCCGTAACGGGCCCCTACCATGGCGGGAAAGGGTCGCCCGTGTCGTCGACGCTACCGGGAGGCGGCCTTCCCCAGGATCTCCTGTGCCTTGTCCCGCCAGCTCTGCAGGGCGAACCATCCCATCCACTGCTCGGGGGCCATGCGGATGAGCCCTTCCACCGCGGTAACGGTTTCCTGCAGGATGCGTTGCACCTCGTCCTTGCGTTCCGCCGCGCCGTCGCTGAAGACGGGAGGGCGGAAGATCAGCAGGTTGTCGCAGGGGTCCTTGCCGCGCAGTATGGCGAGGGGCACCACGGGCGCCCCGGTGTCGTAGGAGAAGTGCGCCCAGCCGCTGGCGAGGGCGGCCGGCTTCCCGAAGAGCTGCGCAATGCCGGTGCCGGGAACGTCGCAGGTGAGCCCGATCCACTTGCCCTTTTTAAGGTGCTCTATCACGCGGGGGATGATGTCCTTGCCTGCCAGGAACGCCGGCTCCTCGGGGTCGCAGCCGAGGAGCCCGGCGTAATACTGCAGGGCTTCCACGTAACGCGGCACCGGGGTGTCGGCCGGGTTATAGGTGATGGGGGTGTAGGGCCTTCCCCTGCGTGCCATGATGGCATGGGCTATGGCCACGGGTCCCAGGTGGGCGCCCACCAGGATGACCCCCTTGCCCAGGGCGGCGGCGCGGTCGAGGTTCTCCTCCCCCTCCACGCGCAGCCCCCGCATGTAGCGCTCACCCTCCCTGCCCAGCGTGAAGACGTCGAGCATGGGGATGAAGGCGCTGGCGCAGGCCCCGCGGGCGATGGCGTTTATCCTCCGCACGTCCTTTACTTCCGGGAGGGCCTCGGCGATCCTGGCCTCCAACCTGCGGCGCATGCCGGGCCGCGCGAAGAGGAAGGCGGCCGCGATGCCCCGGAAGATCGCGTACATCACGGTCGGCGGGAAGACGCGGAACATGATGCGGGTGGCGTGGAAGAGCGCCATCATGGAACCCTGTATTATGCGGAAGATGATGTGCGGTCTTTCCTGCCCTTCATTGCCGGCTTGCTCGCTCATCCAGCCTCTCCTTTCGTGTCCGGGTTCTTCCCCTGTGCGGCACCTTTGCGATGCTTAAGGTTGGCATGACGGGCCCGTTTAAGTCAATCCTCGCCGCAACCTCGCCGGAAGCGGCTCTCACTTGGAGGGCATGAGGGCCTGGATGGCCTCGCCGGCCTGCTTTATCAGGGCGTTGGCCTCGTCCACGAGGGCGAGGTCTCCGGTGGCGATGGCCTGCATGTAGAGGTCGCAGGCCTTGATGTAGAGGTCGAAGATCTGCAGGACCTGCTGGCGCATGGGCTCCAGCTCCGGGGCCAGCGCGATGCCCGCCACCTGGTTGCGGTAGCTCACCAGGGTGGACTTGGTGCGGGATATCTCGTTGGCCATCTCCATGCCGGTGATGATATCCTGGCCCATGACGTCTATGTTCTTCTGCAGCGTGTTCAGGTCCTGGAAGGTCTCGGAGGGGATGGCGGTCTCCAGCGCCTGCATGCCGGTGGACTTGGCGAGCTCCTCCTCTTTCGCGGCCAGCTCCTCCTGCTCCTTCCTCAGCTGTTCCTCGTGCTCGGGGCTGTAGCGGTCCACGTACTCCACCTTGTAATTGCCGGCCTCCGAGGGGTCGACCCAGGCCGTCTGGGTGTTGTCCTCCCAGACGTAGTTGTCGATGGGGTCACGCACGATGGTTCCGTATCTCACCATCACCTTGTCCGGCGTGAGCGTCATCCAGGCGATGGCGATGACGATCATGGCCGCCAGGACTCCCATGCCCGCCCAGAGGCCGGCCTTCGCCCCCCGGCTCAGGTTGGCGTACCACAATGTCAGCCTGTGCATCTCGGCCCCCCGCCGTCTCGTGTGTCTTACATCCTTGTACGTCTTACATATATCTGACCGGACCGCGTGCCCGGCGGTTCCCGGGCGATCCCCTTCCGCCGCGGCGAGCGAGGCGGCCGGTAGCGGCTTGCCCGGGCGGGAACGATTAAATGGTAACACTAAACGAGGGTGCCTTCCACGGACGCCGCCAACCGAAGCAATCCGGCAAACGGGACGACTATGCGTGCTACCCCGTTTTTCGCAGGACCTCCTGCGCCTGCTCCCACCAGGACCACAACCCGAACCAGCTCATCAACTGCCCCGGTGCCTCCCGGATGAACCTCTCCTCCGCGGCCACCACCTCGCCCATGACGCGCTGCACCTCGGCCTTGCGCTCCGCCGACGTGTCGCAGAGGATGGGGGGTCCAAAGATCAGGCGATTGTCGAAGGGCCCCTTGCCGCTCAGGAGGAGGGGACGCGTCGGGTATCTCTTGCGTGATGCGGAACGCGGCTCCTGCTGCGGGGTCGATGGCGGCAAAGGCGACCCCGTAGATGGGCTCGTGAAATCGGGTTGACCTGGGTCATGGCCGGCGTGGCGCGCGGCGGTAGAATGCAAGGAGAGGAGAAGGAGGTAAAGGATGCCCATTTTCGAGTACCGTTGCACGGAGTGCGGCAACCGCTTCGACGCCTTTTTCCGCCGCGCGGAGGACGCGGAAAGGGAACTCCCCCGCTGCGGAAGATGCGGGTCGGACGCGGTGCGCAAGCTCTTCTCGGTCATAGGCCTGGGAGGAGCGGGGAACACGGACGTGAATGTCCGTTCCGGGGAATGCGGCACCCGCTCCACCTGAAGCCCCTGGTGAGGGTCCCGTGAGGACCGTGGGGAAAGGGACAGGCTGGACGGTGCCTGTACGCGGCAGGCGGAAAAATCGAGCCGCGTGTGAAGGTCGCGGTTAAAGGGGTGCGGTCGAAGAAATGGAATGGATGATCCTGGCGGGGATAGTGGCGGCCTGGCTCATACTGGGCCTGGTGGTGCTGCCGCGGCTCGGTGTCCCAACCTGACTTTCCGGCGCGTGCCGCGTGCGGCACGGGGAGGAAGGCGGGCGCGAAAGCGGGGAGGAAACTTGACGCCGCCCCGGCGTTCCTGGCGTTGACCGGCGCGCCATCGGGCGGACGCCCCAAGGCGACCCCCAGGTAGACCTCGGTCCTTGCTTCCCTGAAAGCATGATCTCAGGCGCGCATGGCCGCCTCGGCAGCATCAATGCCGCTGCGCAGCGCGCCCTCCACCGAGGGCATGAAGAGGTACTCCCCGGCCAGGTACAGCCCCCTTATCTCGCCGCGTATCTCGGCCTTGAGGCGCGTCATCTCCCGCAGCATGCCCGGGGGCGCCAGGCACACCGCTTCCTCCCAGCGGCGTATCTCTCCGAAGACGGGGTCCGCGGGCGGGGAGGGAGCGAAGCGCCTGACCTCGCCAAGGAGGAGCGCGAGTACTTCACCGTCCCTCGCCTCGTTCAGCTCGCGGGCGTACCTTCCGTAGGTGAAGCAGTGCGCCATCCCCCCTCCCGGCGGTGCGTAGCGGGGGGACTTGGCGGAGTTGTCGGTGAAGCCGGAGAGGGGGGAACGGGTGGCCCGGGGCAGGGCTACCGCGTACCAGCCCTCCGGGAGGAGCCGCCGCGGCAGGCCGAACATGGCATGGCAGCAGGCGCTGTAGCGCACCCGGCCCAGCGCGCTCCTCATGCGGTCGGGCAGGTCGGGCAGGAGCGCAAGGGCCTGGGAGGCGGTGGTGGCGCAGATGACCGCGTCGGCATCGAGAAAGCCGCCCTCCGTCTCCACCCCCTTCACCGCCTTTCCCTCGATGACGATGCGGCGCGCCGGGGTGGAGAGGAGTACGCTCTCCCGGCATTCCCCGTGGAGTGCTTCAGCAAGCGTCCCCATGCCGTCCCGCAGGGCGAAGAGACCGTGCAGCGCGTACCAGGCCAGGGCCAGTCCGTAGGCGGCGCCCAGGTCCTCCGGTTCTCCCAGGGTAAGGCAGGAGGCCAGCGGCTGGAAGAAGAACTCCAGCGCTTCGCCGCCGCCGCGCCGCAGAACCAGCTCGGCCAGGGTCTCGCCGTCCAGGTCCAGCGCGTTCCGGAAGTCCACGAAGTGGAGGTCTCGCCTGCGACGGAAGACCAGGGAAAGGACGCGCGCCGCCTGCCAGGCGCCCCGGGGGGTGAGGAGGCGGAAGCGCGCCAGGTCGCGGCGGTCGCGCCAGAGCACGCGCGGGTCGAGCCCTACGGTCAGGGGATGCAGGCGGCCGTCCCTCCACGTGCCCGCCTTGAAGGGGAAGGGTACCACCTGCTCCGCCAGCCCCAGTTCCCGGCAGAGGCGGAAGGAGGTGTCGAAGTAGCGGAAGAAGAACTGCGCCCCCTGGTCCAGTATGAACCCGTCCCGGCGGGTACCGGCCAGGCGCCCTCCCGCCCTGTCCGTCCGCTCCAGGGCGGTCACCTCCACGCCGCCCTTGCGCAGGGCGCGGGTGGCGGCCAGTCCCGCGGCCCCCGCTCCCACCACGACGACTTTCAATTCCCCTCCTCCTGGCAAGATATCCCAGCCCCTGGAAGTCCATCCCGGGGAATCGGTTCCTTTCCCTGCTCCCCCGCGATACCGCCGAGGTTATTATAGGCCATCGGCGGGGAGCGCCTGCGAAGGCGGGCCGGGTGTTGCGCCGCCTGCACCCCCGCGCCTTCTTCAGGCGTGCCGCAGGGTGTGGAATATCACCGCGCTGAGGTTGCGCACGAGGGTTTCGCGGTCGCACGGTATGCTTCGCACCAGCCACTGCAGGTTGGCGAACTCGACCATGTTCAAGATGATCAGGGCGGTGATCTCGGGGTCGAGGTCGCGGCAGCGCCCCTTCTCGAGGTGCTCCCTGAGCTTGCCTTCCAGGATCCTCACGAAGGGTTGTAGCAACTCGTTCAGCGTGCTTCGGAACTCCCCGCTCTCGAGGGACGCTTGCAGTATAAGAGGGAAGATGGAGGAGTGGCGCTCGAAGACGCCCGTCACGTCGCCGATTATGGACTCCACGTCCTCAACGCTTTCGACGGCGGTCTTTTCCACGGCGTCCTCGCGGTACCATGCGAAGGACTCGAACTCGCCGATCATGTCCTGGACCAGGTGACGCAGGAGATCGTCCTTGTTGCGGAAGTAAAGCCAGAAGGTGCCGTGCCCTATGCCGGCGCGGGATATGATGTCCGCGACGGAGGTCCCCCGGTAGCCTTTCTGCGCGAAGACCTCCTCCGCCGCCTTGACGATGCGGCGCAGCGTCTCTCGGGACCTTTCCTGGACCAGCCGCACCTTCCGCCCCGTGTTGCCGCCGCGTGGCGATGACTGCATGGTCACCCCCGGAATCGCGCGTCGTCCCGGTCATCACCGACTGCCACAATCTAACACCGGCATCGCCGCAGGTCAAACCCGCCCACGCTTCATGCGGAATTTCCGAAGCCCCGGTCCTTTTCGCGGGTGGCTCCCCGCGCGGACCGCTCCCCGCGCGGACCGTTCCCGCCGCCTTCCTTGACCTGCTTCCCCGCGGGGACATAAGATGTCCATAAGATGGAAAAGGTGCGAGAGAAAAAGGAAAAGCCGCGCGGCGACGCGGCGCCGCGTCACGGAGCCGCGGCTTTCGTGCGCCTGGTGGAGACGGTCTTCAAGTTCATCCACGCCTGTTACCCGGAATTCGCCTCCGTGCTCGAGAAGCACGATGTAAATTATTCCCAGTACGCGGCGCTCCTGACGGTTTACATGTACGGGAGCCTCACGGAGGGGGAGCTGGCGCGCCTCATCCACGTCAACCCCTCGACCATGAGCCGCATGCTCCATGCCCTGGAGCGGAAGGGGTGGCTGCACGCCGCGCGCGATCCCGCGGACCGCAGGAGGGTGACGGTCACCCTGTCCCCCTGGGGGCGCAGGCAGGTGGGGGAGATGATCGGCGGGGCCGCAGAGGTGATGGTAAGACTCACGGATAGGCTCCCCGCGCGGGAGAAGGAGGGCGTGTACGGGGTGGTGGAGCTCATCGACCGCACCCTGCGACGCCTCATGGAGGTCGCGGACTGATGGAAAGCGGCCGGGGCGACGGGGACCCGCGATACGGGCGCACGCCGTTCTCCGCTACGGCGTGATATCTCCCTCGAGACGGTGATGTTATGCCGCGGGACGCGGCGGGAGCCGCGCGCCGCGTCCTCAGGCCGGAGCGTCCTCGTCCAGCTCCAGCTGGAAGTATGCGGCGGGGGAGAAACGGAAGAGAGCCGCCAGGAGGTTCGCCGGAAAGCTCTGGATGAAGGTGTTGTAGGCGCGCACCGTCCCGTTGTAGTACTTGCGGGCGGCCGCCAGGTGGTCTTCCACGCGCACCGTCTCCTCCGCCAGGCGCGCGAAGGACGAGTCCGCCTTGAGGTCGGGGTACCTCTCCGCCAGGAGCCGGACCTCGCGCAGGGCCTCGGCGAAGGCGAGCTCCCGCAGGCCGCGCTCGGCGCTTCCGCGGGCGGAGACCGCTTCCTGGCGGGCGCGCGCCGCCCGCTCCAAGACTTCCTTCTCGCGCGCGGCGTAGCCCGCTGCGACGCGGTTGAGCTCGGGGAGGAGACGGTGGCGCAGGTCCAGCTGCACGTCGACGTCACGGAGCGCCCTCGCCACCTTGTTGCGCAGCCGTATCATGCGGTTGAAGACGGCTGCCACGGCGAGGACGAGGAGGGCGGCCGCTGCCAGGAGCGCGTACACGAAAGGGTCCATGCGCTTGATTATAGCAGGGGGTCACATCTTCGATCTTCGGGGAGGCGGCGGATATGCCGGCACGGGGCGGTGCCGCGGGCGACGGACGAGGATGTGACCCCGGCGTACGGTATTCTATAATCGGTCGTGGGGAAGGATGCGCATCGTTCGCGGTAAGCAGGGCGCGGGCTCGTTCCCTTGACCGAGCGGTGCGCGGCGGCGGGAGGGACAGCATGGAGGGCTTGCATGCACCCGTGAGTTCGCGGGATCCGGAGCGGCCGTTGCCGGCCGCGGGGGAGAGGTGAGATGGCGGGCTTACGTTTTCTGCATACCGCGGATGTGCACCTGGGGTCGCCCTTCGGCTTCCTGGGCAGGCGCGGCAGGGAACAGCGCGAGCAGCTGAAAGCCACCTTCGCGCGCGTGGTCGACCTGGCGCTGACCTCCCAGGTGGACCTCCTAGTCATCGCCGGCGACCTCTTCGACAAGCCTCACCCGGGAGCGGGCCTCTTGAGCGAGGTGGCCTACCAGCTGGGACGGCTGGACGCGGAGGGCATATGGACGGTTATCGTGCCCGGCACCCATGACCCCATGCTCCCCGGCTGCGCCTACGAAAAGGGCCCCCTCCCCTCCCTGGCGCACGTGCACGTCTTTCGCGGGGAGGAGATGGAGCCCCTCTTCATAGAGGGACTCGACCTCGCCGTCTACGGCATGGCGTCCCGCCGGGAAGGCGGTGACGCCCTGGCGGCTTTCCGCGCCGACGAGGAGGCGCGCTGGAGGGTGGGCGTCCTGCACGCGTCCGTGCGCATACCGGGCCGTGTGGAGGAGGACGGCATGATGGTCACGAGGGAGAGCATAGCCGCTTCGCGCCTCCATTACCTGGCACTGGGCCACTGGCATTCCCTGGCCGAGTACAGCAGTGGGAGCGTGACCGCCTACTATCCCGGGCCGCCAGAGGCCCTGGGCGCCGGCGATGGCGAGAGGGGAAGGGTTCTCCTGGTGGAGCTCGAGGAGGGGAAAGGGCCCAGGGTGAAACCCATCAGCGTCGGCCGCAGGCGCTTCCTGCGCGTGGACATCGACGCCGGCGAGGCGGGCGGCCCGCAGGGGGTTTACGCGCGTATCAGGGATATGGCGGACGGCGACCTCGCCCTCGAGGTGAGGGTGAGCAGGTCGTGGGGAGAGGAATGGGTTGGTTTTCCATGGGAGAAGATGGAAGAGGAGCTGGAGCCGCTCTTCTTCCGCTTCCGGCTGCGCGTTGCCCCCGCGTCCCTGGATGCGCGGGAGGTGGAGGACTTCCCCGAGAGCACCGTGACGGGGCGCTTCCTGCGCCTCGCCCGCGAGGAGATGGCGCGGCGGGAGGGCGAGGAGTTGCTGGTGGCCGAGGAGGCCCTGCGCCTCGGGCTCGCCCACCTGGCGGGAGAGGAGGCGGGCCCGTGAGCGCCGGGAAGACGGCCGTGAGAGTGGAGAGGATATCGCTGCGCAACTTCCGCCGCTTCCGGGAGGCCGCGTTCTCCCTGGGAGAGGGGATCAACGTGGTCAAGGGGCCCAACGAGTCCGGCAAGTCCACCCTGTTGCAGGCCGTGCTCGCCGCGCTTTTCTGGAAGGCGGATTCCACCCGGCGCGAGGTCAGGGAGAGCGTCACCTGGGGAGAGGAGGACGGCTTCCGCCTGGAGATCGAGGGGAGAGCGGGGGACGGCCGCTTCCGCCTGGTCAAGGATTTCTCCGCGCGCAAGGCCACCCTCTCCTGGGAGGACGGGGAAACGTCCGATCCCGCGCGCATCGAGGAGCGCCTACGCGACTGGCTCGGCCTGGGGAGCGAGGCCGCCTTCCGGGCCACCGCCGGCATCCGCCAGGACGAGGTGGCGCTCATAGCGGAGGGCAGGAAGCAGCTCGGTGAGAGCCTGCAGGTGACCGTCTCCGGCCTGGAGGGAGGGAAAGGCGCCCTGCGGGCGCGCGACTCGCTGCGCGGGGAACTGGCCGACCTCCTGCGGGGAAAGCGGGGAGCGGCGGCGAAGAACCCGGGGCCGCTGGCGCAGGTGGAGGAGAGGATGGAGGCGTTGCGCGCGCGGGGCGAGGAGCTGTCGCGGGCGGCGGAGGCGCGCCTCGCGGCCCGCACGCGCCTGGCGGAGCTGGAGGCGGAGGAGGAGGCTGCGCGCGAAAGGCTGGAGGTGCTGGAGAACCTGGCGCGGGACTCGCAGGAGCGGCTGGAGATCGAGGAGGACATAGAGGATTTCCACCGTCGCTACGGCCAGCTCGCCGCGGCGGCGGAGCTCATCGCGGAGGATGAGGAGCTGGCGGAGCTGGAGAGGAGCAGGTACGCCGGCGTGAAGGCCCTGCTGGAGGAGGATCGGGGCGAGCTGGGTGGGCTGGAGCTGCGGCGCGCGGGGCTCGCAGAGCAGTACGAGGCGATAAGGAAAAAACTGGAGGGAGCCCACACCCGCCATGCCTCCTGGGCGCCGTGGTCGCTCGTCGCGGGCATGACCGCGGTGCTCGTGGGGGTGGCGGGGGTGGCCTTCTCCCCCTACCTGCTCCTGCTGGCCCTGCCCGGGATCGCCCTCCTCCTCCTCGCCCTGCTGCCCGGCGGCTACCTGGGCTTCCTGCGGGAGGGCAGCCGGGTGAGGGAACTCCGCCTCCAGGTGGCGGCGCTGGAGGAGAGGAGGGGTGAGCTGGAAGCGGAGGCGCGGCGCATGGCCTCGCGCGCGGGCTGCGATTCACCGCAGGCTTTCGAGGCCCTCCGCATGGAATACCTGGAGCTTCTGGCCAGGCGCAAGGAGATAGCCGACAAGCTGGAGGTGCTGGTGCCGGACGGTGAGGTCTCGGGGTTGGAGGAGAGGGCACGGCGCCTGGCGGTTGAGGTGGGTATGCGGGAGAGGAGATTGAAGGAGCTGCAGGGCAAGGTCGTGGACCCCCTCCGTCTGCAGGAGGTTTTGCGGGAGAAGGAGGTCCTGCGCCGCAGGCTGGACGGGCTGCGCGAGGAGCGGGTGCGCTGCGAGGTCGTCCTCTCGGGCGAAGAGGTGGAGGAGGAGCTGCTGCGGGTGGAGGAGGAGCTCGCCGAGCTGGAGGAGAGGAGGGCGCGCCTCTCCCACCGGGCGGAGGCGCTGCGACTCGCCCTGGATTGGTTGGAGAGGGCGGCGACGGACACCCTCTCCTCGGCGGCCCGCCGCCTGGAGAGCCTGGCGGGGGATTACCTGGGGCGCATCACGGGCGGCAGGTACAAAAGGGTGGTGGTGGATGGTAATACGCTGGAGCTCTCCGTTTGGTCGCAGGAGAAGGGAGGGCCCGCTTCCCCCTCTTCCCTGAGCCGCGGGACGGTGGACCAGCTGTACCTCGCGGCGCGCCTCTCCCTGGTGGAGGTCATCTGCGGAGACCGCAACCCTCCCCTCCTCCTCGACGACCCCTTCGTGACCTTCGACGGCGCGAGGCTGCGCCGCGCCATGGAGCTCCTGCGGGAATACGCCCGCGGCGGCCAGGTGGTCATCTTCACGTGCGGCGACACCTACGACGCCTTCGCGGACCGGGTGGTGGAGCTGGAGCCGGCGTGAGGCGGGAGCGCCGGGGAGCGGGAGCGTGCGACGGCTGACGATGAACCTGCGTGAACGTTTCGAGGATTACCGGCGACGTATCCGTTTCGGCGACCTGGACCTGGCCTCCAGGGCCATGGCGCTGCTGTGGCTGGACATCTTCCGGGAACGCGTCTTCCGCAACTGCTTCCCGCGCGTAGGCTCGCAGAGCCTCTTGCGGGAGGTGGGGGAGGTCATCGACGCCACCTTCATGGAGGGTTACATCCTCGCCCGCGCCGCTTACGGGCAGGGGACGGAGAGCGTCCTCTTCACCGATCCGGCGCGTCCCGGCTCGGTGGAAGAGGGGGTGGAGAGGCTGCGCCTCATGTACGAGGAGGAGGCGGTGAGCGCGTCCCCCTTCGCCGACGAGCCCCTGGGTGTGGAGGCCCTCGCCGAGTCCCTGGTGCGGGAGGTCGCCTACGGGCCGCGCCTGGTCATGCTCGAGGAGAGGGAGCTCCTCAAGGTCCACCTCATCTACGCGCTGTGGGCGGGATACAGGCTGGCCGCCTTCGAGCGGCGCCTGCGCGCGGGCGGACGGGAACCGTGAGGCCGCCTTCCCCCGGGAAGGTTTTTCGGGTCCGGCGTTGGGGAAGCGGGCCCCCGGGGACGGGCCCGTGGAATAATATGCGGAGGAAGTAGGCGAAGGATCGGGACGGGCGGCCGCCGCGAGCTGCGACGGCGTGGCGGCTGGGGACGCGAGGGAGGGCCGCGGCGGCCGGGGGCGCCGTGCCCGCGGGGAATCCTTCGGGCCAAGGAGGAGACATGGAAAAAATTGTTAAGGAACCATCCACGCTATTTCTGCCCAAGCCGGTGGTGCTCATCACCACCGCCCATGCGGGAAGGGACAACGTGATGACCGCCGCCTGGGTGAACGTGGTGTGCATGGAGCCGCCGCAGGTGGCGGTGGCCGTGCGGGAGAGCCGCTTCACGCACGGGCTCCTGCAGGCAAGCGGCGAGTTCGCGGTCAACGTCCCATCCCGGGATCTCTGGCATGCGGTCGACCTCTGCGGCATGGTCTCGGGCCGCGACCAGGACAAGTTCTCGCTGGCGGGGTTGACGCGGGAGCGCGCGCGGGAGATCGCCCCTCCCCTGGTGGCCGAGTGCCCCTTGAACCTCGAGTGCAGGGTATGCGCCTCCCTGCCCCTCGGCTCGCACACCCTCTTCGTGGGTGAGGTGCTGGCCGTGCACCTGGACCGGGAGTGCCAGGGCGACAGGGGGACCGTCCGGGTTGAGAGGTTCAGGCCTTACGTGCTAAACCAGCGGGAATACTGGTCCATGGGGGAGAGGATGGGCGGTTACGGGGACACGGCCGCCGAGCTGGAGGTCATCCCGTGAGCGCCGGGGGAACGCGAGCCGGCGGCAGGGAGGCATGGTACCGCCTGCGCTTCGCCTTCGCGCACCCGGTGGTGCGTTTCCACCAGTGGCAGCTGCGGCGTGGTGGCGTGCAGTGCGGCCCCTACGTCTGGATCTCCGCCCGGCCCGACGTGGCCCTGGCCGGCGAGTCCACCTGCAGCATAGGGAACGGGACCTTCATCCCCTCCACCGTGCAGATCCGGGGAAACGACCGCGGGCGCATCGTCATCGGCGAGCGCTGCTCCCTGGACACCCTGGCGCGCCTCTTCGCCGCCAACGACGCCACGCTGCTGCTGGAGGAGAACGTGGCCATCGGCCCCTACAACATCATCAACGCCTTCGACGACTGCACCATCCGCCGCAATTCCATGCTGGGCCCCTACGTGAACATCAACTGCGCGGACCACGGCATGGAGCTCGGGGAGCCCATGCGTTTCCAGCAGGGGACCTACGGGCCCGTGGTCATCGAGGAGGACTGCTGGATAGGTTCCCACGCCGTCATCCTCAAGGGGGTGACCATCGGGACGGGGGCGGTGGTGGCCGCCGGCGCGGTGGTAACCAAGGACGTCCCTCCCTTCGCCGTCGTGGCCGGGGTGCCCGCCAGGGTGATCGGGGACCGCCGGGAGAAGAAGGGATGACCCGGGCCGGGAAACCGGTCCCTGGATATACCGGGTATTTCAATAATCCTTGGGGCGCATGTCCAGGACGCGGTAGGCCTTGAGGGCCACGACGGGGTCGTAGATCTCCTCCATGGGCACGAATTCCACCTTTGCCCGCATCTCCACCGCCGTGATAAGCCTGCCCTGGATCTCCTGCTCCAGCCGCGCCTTGTCGCACCCCTCCTCCGGGGCGATCTTCACCACCAGCTCGTCCGGGGAGTAAGGGTCGGAGAGGTCCCGCTTGGTGAAGATGATCTGGTACTCCTTGACCCCCGGCGTGTTGGCCACCTTGTCGCGCAGGACCTCCGGGTTGATGAGGGTTCCCTTGAGGTTCACCAGCTCCGAGGTGCGGGTGGCGTAGGTGCTGCCCACGGCGACGACTATCCTCTCCGTGTTGCGCCCGCAGTGGGGGCAGGTCTCGTGGGTCATGGCGCCCAGGTCCCCTATGACGTAGCGCAGGAGGACGGTGCCGCGCCTGTTGAGGTGGGTTATGCAGATCAAGCCCCGCTCCCCGTCCGGGAGCCTCCTCCCGGTCTCCCCGTCCACTATCTCGAAGAAGTAGAGGTCGGGGGCGGGGTTGTGGCAGCCGCTGAAGTCGGTGCATTCCGGCATGGCGCCCTGCATCTCGGTGAAGCCGTAGGAGTTGCTGATGAAGGGGTCCTCCGCGCCCATGTTCATGAGCCGCCGCCGCATGTCGTCTCGCATCCCCCTGGGGCAGGCCTCCCCCAGGGCTTGGATGTGCTTGGTGGCGGAGAAATCCCGGCCCTCCTCCTCCGCCTGCATGATGAGGCGGCGGATGAAGCTGGCGATGCCCAGCCAAACCTCGGCCCGGCCCTTCTCGATGAGGTCGATGGCGTAATCCAGGGAGCGGTGCACGGGGAATTCCGGGTAGGTCATGCCCGTGCACCCGTACATGGAAAGGGCCCCCAGGCCCATCATGCCGATGTCCCGCGCGCGGAAGAACCCGATGTGGGGGACGGGCCCCAGGGGGAAGAGGTTTATGCCCCGCGCGTAGGGCGGGAAGCCCCCCAGCTTTATGCCGCGGAAGATCATCTGCCATATACCGTGCGCGTCGTGCACCGTGTTCCAGAACGGGGTGGGCACACCGGTGGTGGAGCCGGTGGTGTAGGTGACGTCGAAGATCCAGTCGTAGAGGTTGGGGCTGGAGGGCTTGAGCTTGAAGGAATCGGGCTCGGCCATGTAGTCCTTCTTGTGCGTTAAGGGAAGTTTTTCCAGGTCATCCAGTGATTGGATATCACCCGGCTCGATGCCCATCTCCCGGAAGACCCGCTTGTAGTAATCGTGGCCGTCCCACACCCACTCCATCTGGCGCCGGAAAAGCCGGTCCCGCGCCTCGCGGATCTTCTCCGGGGGCCAGAAACAGGGATCGTCGTCGTCGCGGTAGAGCGGGATGCTCTCGAGGTAGCGGCGGGTGTTCTCCGGCGTCACCGGTACCTTTTCGCAGGTGCCGTCATCCCTGGGAATGTAAAGAACGCTCATGCCATCCTCCTTCCATTTCCTTCCTCCCTCCCTGCTTGCTCCCGCATCCAGGAGGTAACACGGGGGAAGCGCATGGAAAGAGAAGCCCCTCATATGCGCAACACCTTTGCAGCCCCGCACCATCCTGGACGGTGCAATTTTAGACCGCGTGGCCGCGTGATCACAAGCCCGCGAAGGCACGCCGGCGAGGGCCCGGCGTCAGCGTGCCCCGGCTAGGGAGAGGACGAAGCCCTGGATGAGCCTCCCGGTGAGGCCTACGTGGCCGGCGTCGATCTTGTCGTAGCTGTCGCGCGGGGTGTGGTACCACGGGTCGTCCTTCACTTCCAGCCACACGGCGGGAAGGCCGGCCGTCTCGAAGGGCTCGTGGTCGGAGTAGCTCCCGCTCTTCAGGTAGGGGAGCCGGATCCCCGTACGGGCGGCATAGGAGAGGAGCGAGTTGCACAGGTCCATGGGCCCTATCCCCATGGTGCGGGCGTAGAGCTGGCTGCCCACGCCCACCATGTCCACGATCACCGCGCCGCGCAGGCGCGCCCTGCTCTCGGGAGAGAGGTTGGCGACGTAGTAGCGCGACCCGAAGTGGTGGAGGTCCGTGCCGTCCACCAGGCGCTCCTCGCCGCCGAATAGGACGAAGGTGACCTGCAGGCCGGGGAGCCCACCTTCTTCCGCCAGGCAGCGGGCGAGCTCGAGCACCACCGCGGTCCCCGAGGCGTTGTCGTTGGCCCCCGGGCTGCCGGTCCCGCCCTTGGTGTCGTAATGGGCGCCGATGACCAGGATGGGGGTGGACGGGCCGGGAACGGCGGCCTCCAGGGTGGCCACGACGTTGCGGCTGACCGCGCCGTTGGGTAGCGGCACCTCCTGCACCGCGGGCTGGTAACCGTATCCCTGGAGGACGGAGGCGATGTACGCGGCGGCGGTTGCCTCTCCCGCCGTTCCCTCCACGCGGGGGCCTATCCCGATGCTCAGGTCCCGTATGTGCCGCATGGCGTTGGCGGCCTCGAAGCCGGCGCCGGGGAAGTAGAGGGGCCGCTCCGCGACCACGGGCAGGGGCGACCTCACCTCGATGGAGACGTCCCGGCCCCGGGGTACCTCGCGGAAGACGTCGATGGTGAAGCGGGAACGCGCGGGTACGACGTATTGCTTCGCGATCGTCTCGTCCCAGCCGAGGATGTAATCGACCTCCACCGGCGCCTGCACGTATCCGGGGTTGAGCAGGCAGAGGTACTCGTGGAAACCGGGGCGGGTTGTCCCCTCCGCCAGCAGCCAGCGCGTGCCCGCGGATTCCACGCCCAGGGAGACGTGGCCGCCCCGGCAGATGCCGCGGTAATCGAAGTACATGGGGCGTTCGGCCAGGAAGGGGTCGGGCGCGCTCACGGCGAGGGAGACGTTGCGGCCGCTTCCCACCAGCGCGTTTATGCTGATGGTGTGGCGGCGGTGGGGTTCGAGGTGGAAACGGAAGGACCGCTCCTCGCCGCCCTCGAAAAGGCAGCTCACGGTGGCGTCGGTCCCGTCCGGGTCACCATCGCCGGGAAGGTAGAGGCTGAGCCATTCCTCGAACCCCGGCCCCGTGTAACCCTCGGCGAAGAGGAAATCCCGGCGCGGCTGCGCGAGCCCCCCGGCGGCATGCCCTCCCGGCCAGGCGTCGTGGTAGTTGAAGTACATCACCCTCTCGCAGCAGATGGGCCCTCCCGCCTCCACGCGCGTGGCGACGTCGTGGCCGCTTCCGGTCACCGCGTTGACCAGCACCGTGCGTCGTGCGCCGGGCGGAAGGGTCACCGGGCAGGTGACGACCCGCCCGTCCTCCAGTGCGAAGAAGAGCGATGCCGGGATTTCCGTCTCCCCCGGGTTGGCCAGGAGGACCCATTCCTCGAAACCCGGGCGCGTGCAGCCCTCGGCGAAGAACCAGGAAGCGCCGAGGTATTCCGTGCCGCCCCCCACGGTGCACCCCGTCCACCTGCCGCGATAGCTGAAGTACATGGGGCGTTCGGCCACCACGGGCAGGCCGCAGTGCAGGTGCAGGGACACCTCCCGGCCCTCTCCCGCCACCTGGTTCACGTTCAGGGTGGTGCGGGAACGGGGCGCGAGGGAGAAGGAGACGGTGCGCGGCGGACCGTCGTTGTAGAGCACTTTCAGGTCCAGGGAGGACCAGGCCTCCTCCGGGTTGAAGACACAGAGCCATTCCTGGAACCCGGGGCCCGTGTAGCCTTCCGCGAAGTACCAGTCGGTGGCGGCGCCGGCGCGGGCCTCGCCGCAGAAGCCGTCCCCGGAGGCGGAGCAGGGCTGCGGGGGCAGCAGGAGCAGGCAGAGTTGAAGGCAGAGCACGAGGATGCTCGAGGCAACCGGCAGCAATTTCCAGTTACTGCCGCGGGCTCCCGTCACGCCTTCGCCTCCCGCAGGGGCAGCTCAAGGCTGCTTATCCCGTCCCCGAAGCATACGCGCACCCCTCCGCCGAATACGGGCAGGGCAAAGGCGAGGTTGCTCCCGCTGAGGGTGAGGCGGAAGCGATGGCCCTGCCGCAGCAGGTAGTCCACGGCCACCATCTCCAGCGTGACGGAGACCTCCCTTTCGGGCGCGGCGCCCTCCAGGGTGCAGGTCCCGTAGGTGATGAGGACGGGCAGGCCTCCGTCCGGAGGCACGTCATACAGGAAGGCGTTCACCTGCGCCCTCTCCCGCAGGGGCTTCACCGCGAGGGACAGCCTCGGGACGCCCAGCAGCTCGAAGTCCTTCCTGGTGGGGGAGGTGGAGAAGGAGAAAAAGCCGTCACCCGCCTCCCTGCGTGGGCCGGGGAAGCGCAGCTTGAAGGCCTGGGGACGCAGGATGGAGGGCCCGGAGTTGACGGGGTTGAGCAGCCTGGTGCGCAGGACCACCTCCTCGCGCCTGCCACGGGGCTGGGAGGTGAGCTTCAATTCCCCGCCGTCCCTCCCCAGGTGAAGGACATGGTTTTCGACGCCGGGTGGAGGCCAGGAGGGCTCGCTTTCCATGACGCCCTTCCAGGGCCGGTAGAGGCGAACCGGCGGCTCCGCGAGCACCCCGTTGTCCTCGCCCTTGAGCCAGTAGTCGAACCAGCGCCTGGTGAGCTCCCATATATCCTTCCCCGCCCAGCGGGGACCGACGCCGGGGTCGATGGCGTGTATCCCGTTGGATATGTAGAGCATCTTGGGGGCGTCAAGACGCCGGTAGAATTCCAGTATCTGGTTGGGCTCGAAGAGGTCGTCGTTCCAGGAGCAGCAGATGAGCATGGGCTTGCGGTATTCCTCGACCCGGTGCAGGCAGGAGCGGCGGCGCATGTCCTCCCGGTAGGCCTCGCGGTCGCCGCGCCCCGTCAGGAGGTACAGGGTCCAGCGGTAGAGGGGGTTGCGCGGGTTGAGCCTGGTGGCCCAGGTGGCGGTGGTCACGAGAAAGGTGCCCCAGAACATCTTGAGGGAACCCTGCGGGGCGAGGCTCCTGTCCAGGTCCGTCCAGCCCGCCATGGGGACCACCGTGCGCACGCGCGGGTCCCTCTCGGCGATGAGGAAGGAATGGCCGCCGCCGTAGGAGATCCCGGTGACGCCCAGCGCCCCTTCCAGCAGCGGAAGGCCGCTCTCCCTCGTGAGCCAGTCGATGGCGTCCTCGAGGTCGTTGATCTCGTGGTCCGGGTCGGCGCAGAGAACTTCTCCGCCCGACGATCCCCACCCCCGGCAGTCGTATGCCAGCACCACGTATCCGGACGAGGCGAAATGGGGCGCGTAGAGGTGGCACTGCCAGCGCGAAAGCACCCAGGAATGCACCATGATCAGGGCAGGGAAGGGGCCTGTGCCGTGGGGCACGTAGAGGGCCGCGGAAAGCCTGGTGCCGTCCCTCGCGACGAGCTTGAACTGCTCCATGCGATAGCCCCTGCGCTCGCCCCGCACGCGTGCCTGCCATGCCGCGAGGCGGGGCAGTAAAGGCAGGGAAGAAATGCAGGCGACCTGCAGGAACCTCCTGGCGGAGTCGAGGCGTCCCTTCTTCCCGGCCTTGCCGCTCTTCTTACCGGACATGCGCTTAACCCCCCCCATCGTGCACCGTGAACCTACTTTTTCCGCTCCATGATACCAGAAACGGAAGCGGCTCGTTACACCTGTGCGTGCCCCCTCTTTGCGGGCACGGCGGGGCGCCTGTCGCCCGGCCGCATTTTCCCGCATCGCCGTGAGCGCGCTCCCCGAAGACGGTTGGTGCTATTATCTAAATGGTATGGGGCCGATGGGCGTTTTGGTTTGGGTCAGGAAGATGTCGCGGGAAAGGGAAGGAAGCGGGGATGCCGGAACAGCTCTCTTTCTTCCGTTTCAAGGCCTTACCGGTAACGAGTGCCGACCTGCCCGCAGGCTGCGGCCAAGCGCCTGCGCGTTGCGGGCACTGCGACTATCCGG
The DNA here is from genome assembly GCA_014360655.1 of Actinomycetota bacterium. Classification (NCBI taxonomy): domain Bacteria; kingdom Bacillati; phylum Actinomycetota; species Actinomycetota bacterium. The sequence goes on from JACIXC010000006.1 coordinate 158,614, forward strand.
TAACGAGGACCGACCCACCCGCAGGTTGCGACGGGATGGCCTGGAGGCTGCCTCCGCCACCCCGGGAATACGCGATAGCCATGTTCAGGGGGCACGGCAGCTTCGCCGTGGCACGGGTGCGGCAAGGGGTCTTTCGGTGGACATCCAGCCTGGAGGCATCGTGCAAAGCCCTCTTTCCGCTGCGCCCGCCCTCTCCCCGGGAGAGTCAAGGGGGTGAGGGAAGGCGGTGAGCGGTAACCCGGCCTCGGCGGCGTCCCTTTCTTCCCGTCCGACCAGGGAAAGGACGAGGAGAAGTGCGAAGGCTGCCATGCACAATAAGGCCATCACCAGGCCCAGCGCCCCCGCGCTCTCGCTGGCGCTCGCCAGGAGCAAACCGGCCACCAGCAACGTCGTGCGCGTTCCTTTCATCTTCATCATCCGCTCCTCGTGCGTCCCTACGGTGTCCTCTCGTACATCCGTTCCTGCCGCCACCCGTTGCATGCTATCACCCGCCAGTGACAGCGCGCGGCGCGCGCGGTCGGGCCGGCCGGGTCGCGGGGAGATCCGCCGCGGGAGGGATGGAAGGTGAACAAGGCGGAGAGGCTGATAGACCTCATCGCCATGCTGCTCGAGGCCAGGCGCCCCGTCACCCTGGAGCGCATAAGGAACAGCATCCCCGGCTACCAGCAGGCGAGCGTCGCCTCCTTCAAGCGCATGTTCGAGAGGGACAAGAGCGAGCTGCGCGAGATGGGAGTGCCCATCCGCGTGGAACCCGTGGACCCCTTCGGCGAGGAGATGGGATACCGCATAGCGAAGGAGGAGTATTACCTTCCCGAGATCGATTTCACCCCGGAGGAGAAGGTGGCCCTCCTCCTGGTGAACCGGCTCGCCTCGGGGGGCATGATCCCCCTTTCGCGGGAGGCCGGCTCCGCTCTTCTCAAGCTGAGCCCCGACCTCGGCGACGTCGGGAGAACGGACAGGACGGGATACGCCCCCCTGCGCTTCGTGCATCCTGCGGAGTCCCTCGAGGCCCTTACCAAATTGTGGGAGGCCTCGGTCAAGCGCCGCACGGTGCGTTTCACCTATCGCTCCCTGGGATCTTCCCGCTCCCAGGAGAGGAGCATCGATCCCTACGGGCTCTATTTCGACCGGGGAGCCTGGTACGTCGTCGGCTACTGCCACCTGCGGGGCGAGGTCCGCTCCTTCCGGGTTTCCCGCATCGAGTCGGAGGTGGAGACGACCACCGCTGCGGATGGGGGTCCGGACTTCGAGCGCCCGAAGGATTTCCGCCTGCGGGAGCATGCCCGCATCCTTCCCTGGGAGTTCGAGGAGGGCACGCAGTACCGCGCCGAGGTGCGCTTCTCGCCGCGCATCGCCTGGCTGGTGGAAAGGGACCTCGGGGACATCTACCCTTTCCGTTCCCTCAAGGGGGGAGGCGGGAAGCTGCGGGTCACGGTGCGCAACGAGGAGGCCTTCTGTAACTGGGTCCTCTCCTTCGCCGAGGATGCCGAGGTCCTCTCGCCGCCGGAACTGCGTCGCAAGGTGAAGGAACGCCTCCTGGAGATCATGAGCACGGTGGGAGGTGAAGAGGGTGGCTGATGCGGCGAGGTTGCGGCGCCTGCTCTCCCTCATCCCCTACGTGCTCAAGCACCAGGGGGCGACCTTCGACGAGCTCTGCGAGGTCTTCGGGGTAAGCCGCGCGCAGCTCGTCGACGACCTCAACCTCATCTTCCTCTGCGGCCAGCCGGACTACAGCCCCGCCGACCTCATCGACGTGGTCATCGACGGGGACCGGGTCTACATCGGCATGGCGGACTATTTCTCCCGCCCCCTGCGCTTCACGCCGGCGGAACTCTCCGGGCTCTACCTGGCCTGCAGCGCCCTGGCCAGGCTGGCGGGAGCGCCGGCTTCCCCGGGACTCAGCTCGGTGATGGAGAAGATCCGGGTTGCCCTGGGCATGGAGGAGCTGTCCCCCGAGGAGGTCGAGCAGAGCCTGGAGCTTGCCTCCCACGCCGCGGAAGGGGAGATACTCTCAAGCCTCGCGCGGGCATGCGAGGAGAGCCTGGTCGTGGACATGGAATATTATTCCTACGGCAGGGACGAGCTCACGCGCCGCAGGGTGAGCCCGCTTTCCCTCGAGTTCGGCATGGGCCACTGGTACCTGCGCGCCTGGGACGAACCCAGCGGCGAGGCCAGGGTCTTCCGCGTGGACCGCATCAAGGAGCTCACCTTCAGCGGCGAGACGTTCCGGCCCCCGGAGAAGGAGGAGGAGTCCGGGGGGCCGTACGGTGCGGTAAAGGAGGGAGGTATCACCGTGCGCCTGCGCTTCGCGCCGGCCCTCGCCGGCTGGGCGCGCGAGCAGCCCATCTTCGATGGGGTCGAGGAGGAGGGCCCGTTTCTCGTGTGCTCCCTGAAGACGGACAAGCTCTCGTGGCTGGAGAGGGAGCTCCTGAGCTGGGGTCCCGGGGTGGAGGTGCTCGAGCCGCGGGAGTTGCGGGAGGGCCTCCGCCGCAGGGTGGAGAGGATACTCTCGCTCTACACCGGGAAGGACGGGAAGGGCGGCGCGTAGGAGAACAACGCGAGTTCGCAGGCGTGTCCGCTGAACGTTGAGCAAGGACTTCGTGCGCGGGATACCCGACCCCGGGTCGTCAGCGCGGTTGACGTGAGAGGTAGGCTTGCCGGAAACGGTCGAGGCTCATGCTGTCCAGGTCGTTCTTTATCTCCCTCTGGCGCCGGCGCGCCTTGTCCAGCTCCTTGAACCTCTCCCCGTAGACCAGCCGTTGCGTGCGGAAATCCCAGACCTCGACGAGGAAGCCGTCTCCGTAAGAGGCGTCTATGAAGCCCTTGCTGATGCGCACCTTGAAGGATTTGCTGGCGGCCTCACCGCCGTTCCCTCGCTGCAGAGATTCGCGCCTGTGCAACTTCCGTCCTTCCCCCGTGTCTTCAGGGCCACAGGTGATATTTTAACACCGGACGCAAGAACCGATGAACATTATTATATAAATTGTATGCCAACGTTGGGAGCCCATGGCCTCCGCCCGCGGCGTGGACCCCGCGAACCCATCGTTTATAATGGGGAACGACGACCCTTCCGGAAAGGAGAGTTGCACTTATGCGCAGGTCCATGGTGGCGGTGCTGGTCCCGGCCGTCCTCGCCCTCATGCTCATGGTCCCCGGATGTGGGAACGGTGGGACGGCGCAGGCGGTGGATTACCTCGGGCGCATCTCCGAGATACACGACGGGGTGGCCTGGGACCTGAGCTACGTGCTGGAATCTCTTAGCGGCATTCCCAGGGACGAGTATTACCACCTGGAGGAGCTGCGGGGGCTCTTCGACGAGGCGCGGGGGATCTTCGCGCTGGCATACCGGGAGGCAGACTCCCTGCAGCCGCTGCCGGAGGCGGAGGAACTGCACGCCGATCTCCTGAACTTCTACCGGGAGGGGGAGGAGAAGATCGGCAAAACCGTCGATTCCCTGGGCTTCTTCCAGGCGGTGCTGCCCATGCTGGCCGACGTGCAGAACCTGGCCCTCCCCTCGCTGCCGGAGGCCGCCGCCCCCGAGGAGATCAAGGCGGCGGGGGAGGAGGACCGCCGCACCATCGACATGTACCTGGCGGACCTGGAAGGATGGCGCCCCCCCGAGGGCTTGCTCTCCTACCTTGAGAGGACAAGGGGACTTTTCAACGCCCTCAGGGATGCGATAATCGGCGTGCAGCAGGCGCCGCCCCCCGAAGAGCACGCGAGGCTGTCGCAGTTGCGGGAGCAGTATGCCGCGATGGCGGAAACGGCGCGGCAGCTGCAGGGCGAGGTGGCAAGCTTCCTGTCCGGCGTGGGTTCCGGCATAGACGCCCTTATCAGGGAGGGGAGGGAGCTGGCGTCGCGCGTCCAGGACCTGCTGGGGGCTCCCACGGCGACACCCCCGGAAAAGAGATAAGGCCGTATATCGCGGGAATCCGCATCGCCACGAGCGAAGCCACGAGCGAAGGGAGAAGAAGGTGGGCATGAATTCCGACGACGCGGTACACGCCCTGTTCAACCCCCGCCGCATGGCGGTCGTGGGGGCTTCGGCCAACCCGGCCAAGTGGGGACACATAGTGCCCTCAAACATACTCAGGAACGGTTACCGGGGAGACCTCTTCCTGGTCAACCCGCGGGGAGGGAGCATCCACGGCAGGGACGTACACCGCAGCCTTGTGGAGATAGGGGAACCCGTCGACCTGGCCATGATCACCATCCCCGCGGAGGAGGTGGCGAAGGTCATGGACGATTGCGCCCGCGCGCGGGTGAAGGCTGCCATCGTCATCTCCGGCGGCTTCAGCGAGTCCTCGCCGGAGGGCAGGAGGCTGGAGGAGGAGCTGGTGGAGGCGGCGCGCGCGCGCGGCGTGAGGCTGGTGGGGCCGAACACCATGGGCATCTACTCCGCGCCGTGGTGCCTCAGCGCGCTCATGCCCCCCGTGAGGCCCCGCCCCGGGCACATCGCCTTCGCCGCCCAGAGCGGGAACCTGGGCACGCAGATGCTGGGATGGGGCTCCTACCGCGGCATCGGCTTCTCCCGTTTCGTCTGCGTGGGGAACGAGTGCGACCTCGAGTTCGCCGATTACCTCGCGTACTTCGCGGCGGACGAGGAGACCAAGGTCATCCTGCTTTACGTGGAGGGCTTCAAGCGCCCGCGCCGCATCCTCGAGCTGGCCAGGGAGGTGAGCCTGCGCAAGCCCATCGTCATCTACAAGTCCGGGGGGACGGAGGCGGGCAGGAAGGCCGCAGCGTCCCACAGCGCGGCCATGGCCGGTTCACACGAGGTCAACCGGGGCATGATAAGGCAGGCCGGTATGATCCAGGCGGAGACGACGGAGGAGATGCTGGATTTCTCGGACGCCCTGGCGAAGCTGCCCGTTCCCCGCGGGCGGCGCGTGGCCATACTCTCCTGGGGAGGGGGCTGGGGAGTCGTGGAGGCCGACCTCTGCGAGCGCGGCGGCCTGGAGGTGGTTCCGCTTCCCCCCGAGGTCAAGGAGGAGCTATCCTCCATCCTCCCCTCCTACTGGAGCAAGGGAAACCCGGTGGACATGGTGGGTATCGTCAACCTGGACGATCACGCACGCTGCCTGGAGATCCTGGCCTCGCACCCCTCCTTCGACCTCGTCATCTCGCTGGGCACCATCAACGCCGCCGCCGCCTTCGGCATGGCGGAAAAGGACGAGGAGAGCCCCGAGGAGGAGAGGGAGATACTGCGGGCGCAGCGCATGTACGTGCGCGAGGGGAGCAACCGCTTCGCGAGCAAGGTGATCGACCTCATGCGTGAGCACGGCAAGCCCATCGTCACAGTGGGCATGCCCCAGAAGGAGATGGAGGCGGCGGACATGGCCGACCTGCCGCGGGACGAGCTGTGCATATACACCAACCCCGAGCGCGCGGCCAGGGTGGCGGCCATGCTGGCGGCGCGGGGGGAGTACCTGCGCTCGCGGGGGTCCTGATGGGGATTTTGCCCGCTTTGCTGTTGGGGGTGGTGCAGGGCTTCACCGAGTTCTGGCCCATCTCCAGTTCCGCCCACCTCGCCCTCCTCATCCACATCTTCGGCTGGGGGGAACCGGAACTCTCCTTCCTGGTCGCCCTGCACCTGGGGACCTGGGTGGCCGTGACCTGGTTCTACCGGCGCCGCCTGGCCTCCATCCTGCGCGCCTGCTGGAGGGAACTGCGGGGTGCGGAGAAGGGCGAACCGCAGGCGCGCCTGGGATGGATGCTCCTCCTGGCCACCCTCCCCGGCTTAATCGTGGGGGCGGTCTTTTCCGAGTCCTCGGAGATGATGGAGGGCATGCCCCTTTTGATGGTCTGCCTGCTGGCCGCCTTCGGCCTGGCCCTCTGGGCGTCGGACGAGCTCGCTCCCGAGGCCGCGGGGTTGGAGGAGATGGGTTGGAGGGAGGCCCTTTCCGTGGGGCTGGCCCAGGCCCTGGCCCTGGCGCCGGGCGTCTCCCGCTCCGGGGCCTCGGTGACCGTGGCCCGGGCGGCGGGGTTGCGGCGGGAGGACGCGGCCGACTTCGCCTTCCTCCTCTCCGTTCCCATCATCGGCGCCGCAGCCGCCTTCGAGGGCGTGAAGCTGGCGCTCGGGGGCATGACGGCCGACCAGTTGTGGCCCGTGCTCGCCGGGGGCGCGGCCGCGGCGGTGAGCGGCTACCTGGCGGTGGGCTTCCTCCTCTCCCGCATAAAGAAAGGGACCTTCAGGCCCTACGCCGTGTACCGCCTGCTGCTGGCCGTTTTCCTCATGGCGATATTCCTATGGTTTTGAACGGGATGCATCGAACGGGATGCATCGAACGGGATACCTTGACCCCGGCTTCAACCTCGCACTTTCCCGAACTCGGACGCCCTCTCCAGGAGCCAGTCCGCCCAGGCCTGCAGCCCCTCCCCGGTGCGGCAGCTCACCTCGAAGACGACCATGCCGGGGTTCATCTTCGAAACCGTCGAGCGCAGCTCCTGCATGTCGAAGTCGCCCAGGCCCAGGAGGTCGATCTTGTTCACCAGGAGCACCTGGGAGTCGCTGAACATGAGGGGATATTTCAGGGGCTTGTCGTGGCCCTCGGCCACGGAGAGGATCATGGCCCGCAGCCCCTCGCCCAGCTTGAACTCCGCCGGGCAGACCAGGTTGCCCACGTTCTCGATGATCACCAGGTCGAGCGACGCCAGGTCGAGGTGGTCCAGCGCCTGCCGGATCATGATGGCGTCGAGGTGGCAGGCTCCGCCGGTGTTTATCTGCACCACCGGCACCCCGTGGGATTTCACCTTCTCCGAGTCGACGCTGGAGGCTATGTCCCCCTCGATGACCCCGATGCGCAGCTTGCCGCCCAGCAGCTCGAGGGTCCTGATGACCAGGGAGGTCTTTCCCGCTCCCGGCGAGGCCATGAGGTTTACGGCCAGCACGCCGTGGCGACGGAAGAGCTCCTCGTTCTCGCGGGCGATCTTCTCGTTGGCGTCGAAGATCCCCTCCAGCACCTCGATGTCCATGATCTCCTCCCGGAAAGCTTGACCACCTTCTCTTCCCCGCATCCTTCCTGCCGCATATCTCCACGGCTCGCCCTTGTCCAGATCTCTCCCATGGATTCCCTGCGGATCTCGCCTTCTCTTCGCTCTCATTCTATCTCTATGGACTCCACCAGGAACTCCCTGCCCGAGACGATGTCGGAGGCGATTTCCCCGCAGCGCGGGCAGGTGAGGTCGAATTCCTGGATGTGGAAATCCTCGTCGCAGCGGGAGCAGTGGGCCACCGTGGGCACCTTGATGAAGTTGAGCTCAGCGCCCTGCGCGACAGTGTCCTTGGTGACCATGTCCCAGTAGAAGCTCACGTAGTGATCGACGATCCCGGTCAGCTCACCCAGCTTGATGTTCACCCTGACCACCCGCGTGGCGCCGTTCATGGCGGCGTGGCGCAGCACTATGCCCGCGATGCTCTCCGTGACTCCCAGCTCGTGCACCCTCTCTTCCTCCTCCCCCGCCTTTCCACGATCGGCTGACGCTTTCGGGCCATGCGCTCCACGGCATTCACCCTGCCCGCTTCCCCCTACCACGCCATTCCGGTCAGGCCCGGGCTTCCTCAAGCATAGACTAATACGCTCCCGCCCTCAAAGCCCTGTGCTGGTTCACTACATGGTGAACACATCATCCCTATCCTTGCTCTCCTCCATCCACGCCTTCAGGAACTCCATGGGGGTGAGATAACCCAGGCTCTGGTGTGGTCTCACGTAATTGTACACGTAATTCCATCTGCAAAGGATCTCGTTGAGC